>JACMPN010000665.1 GCA_014377495.1 Candidatus Sericytochromatia bacterium | reverse complement strand
GGTCAACGCCTTGAGGACGTTGATCCGGCCATGGCCAAACTCGTTGTCGAAACCGGGGGCGCCGAGGTCATCGACGGAGGCTTCGATCTTGGCTTTGGTCTGTTTGGCAGTCAGGAGCGGGAACTGGCTGCGGACGAGGATCGCCAGGCCGGCGACGGCCGGGGTGGCCATGCTGGTGCCCGAAGCGATGCCGTAACCCGTGCCCATCGCCGAACCGCCCGTGGGCAAAGTCGACCAGATCTTGCTGCCGGGAGCGGTGACCGAGATCCAGGTCCCGAAGTTCGAGAAGCTGGACCGCTTGTCGGCGGCGTCGGTCGAACCGACGGCCATGACGCCATCGCAGGCGCCGGGATAGGTCTTCACGTTGCCGCCGTCGTTGCCCATGGCGGCCACGATGAGAGCATCCTTGGACAGGCAGTAGTTCACGGCGTCCTGTTTGACCTGTTGGCCCCCGCTGCCGCCGAGGCTCATGCTGATCACCTTGGCGCCCATGTCGGCCGCCTTGGTCATGCCGCTGCAGACGTCGGCCGTCGTGCCCTGACCGGAGTCGGAGAGCACCTTGACTGAGAAGATCCGGTTGTTGGGCGCAATGCCGGCCATGCCGACGCCGTTGTTCGTCAAAGCGGCGGCGATGCCGGCGCAGTGGGTACCGTGACCGTGGCCGTCATTGGCGTTGTTCGACTGGTCGATGGCGTTGTAGTTCGTGCCGATCTTGGCGGCCAGGTCGGGGTGCTTGGAGTCGATACCGGTGTCGACGATGGCCAGCAGGGTGTTCGGGTCGCCCTTGGCGATCACCCAGCCTTCGGGGGCGTGGGTGATCTGCGGGGCGTACTGCTTGGCGTAGTCGGGGTCGTTCGGGGCGGCGATCTCGAGGGTCGTCTCGACGTAGTTCGCGGAGGCGTACTGGACGTTGGGATCGGCCTGCAGTTCCGCCACCGTGGTCAGCACGTCGGCGCTGGTCTTGGTCAGCATGGCGTTGATGCCTGACAGGCCCCGCTTGCGGGTCAGGCCGTACTTGGACATCGTGTCGCCAGAGCGGCTGGTCGTCTTGAACTTGACGATGATTTCACCGGGGATGATCGCCGCCACTTTCGGGGCGGTCTGGCGGGCCGTGGCGCCAACGGTGCCGGCGGTCGGCATCGGGGTCGAGACAGTGCTGCAACCGGCCATCAGGGCGATCGACACGGCAACCAGGGCAGTTCCACCAGACGTCCGACGCATCATCTCAAAGTCTCCTTAGGGCCATCGGGGTGGCCGGCTAACCAGCAATCTTAAGCGCCCCTTTAACTTATCATAACCATTCGGGTGGAGTCCAGCGTTGACGTCACAAAGAGGACGGCAGCGTTGCCGAAAATTGGCAGGACCCGCCGGCGAGCAGCGTTGCGCCGGCCGTGATTAGATGTGGTGCTTCTGCCAGGCTGCCAAAAGGCCGGTGAGGACGCTGCGGTAGACGGCCTGACCCTCGGCATCGAGCTTGGGCCCGGCGATGTCCAGCGCCAGACGGATGCAGTCGCGGCAAAAATCGAGATCGACGGCGGCAAGCGGCGCCGTCAGGGGCACCTGCCGCCACCGGACGAGGATGGCCGTCAGCAGGGCGTACGCTGTCGCCTGCCGGACCGCCGCGGGACTGTCGCCCGGCACCATGAAAGATACGACCCGGTGCACCTGTTTGACGCACGCTGCGAACAGGTCGGCGGTTTCCAGGGGAATGCGGCCAAATTCACTGACCTGGCCTGGAACGGGACCCCGGCGGACCGCCGGCCTCTGCGGCCCGCTGACGATGGTTGCCGTCGGAGCCGTTGCCACCGGCCGAATGACGGTGCCTGACCGTAGCGGGTCAAGGACCGGCTTGGGCGTCAATAGCCAGGCAAAAGCGGCGTAATACGGCAAAAATACAAGGATGTGCACGGGCCCGATCGCCCGGCTGAGCAGCCAGAGCGCCAACATGCCCAGGAGCCAACGCCACGTCAGATCCCAAAGCTGCCAGGACGACCACCGGGCAATGACTCCCGTGTAGACCAGCATGATCGGTATGGTCATGAACACCATGACCATCAGGCCAATGAACGACGAATCCCACAACCGCCCTTCAAAACACAAGGGGCCCACAGCCTGATTGAAGAAAAGTGCCAGACAGGTATAGACGGCACCACCGATGCCCAAAACGAGCATGTGCATGTAGTACCGGCGCCGTTTGAGGGCGAGACGCAGGTTCTCCCGGGCAGCGGGGGTGGCGCTCTGATTGGCGCTCATGTTGACGCTCATGTTGACGCTCAAGGCGCTCAGTCGACCGGTCCCGGCGGGCCGGGATCACCGGCAGCGTTCCAGTTTTCCAGCCAGTCGGCCAGCAGTCCGTGCAGGCTGGCCTGAAAGATGGGCAGCCCGTGCTGGTTGATGTCGTCGCCGGCCAGCGAGGCGGCCAGGGCGACGAAACTCTTCAGGTCGGCGACGTCCGTGGCCTCGAGACCACTCGTATTCTCGTTTTCACTCCAGTCCCGCAGGACGATCTGCAGCACTTGTTCCAGGGTGAAGGCCCGTACTTCATCGTTGGCCCGGCTGGGCAATCCCGTCAGCACCTCGTCCCGGATGGCCGTGACCGTGCGGCGCATCAAGGCGACGGTATCGGTCGGGATGCGGCCGAACTGGCCTCCCGCTGCGCTGCTCATGGTCTCGTCCTCCTGCCGGCGCTCGCCGGACATTGCCATTTCCGTCTCGTCTTCCGTCCGCTCATGGCGCCATCGCCACCGGTCCACGGTCGATCTCCTGAAACGCCCGGATCACGGCATCGGCCAGGCTCTCGTTGAACATGTGGTCCTGGGCGCCGATGAACCGCACGGCCTCGCCGCCAAACTGTTTTTTGAAACGGGAAAACCCCGCATACAGGTGGGTGGGATCCCCGAACGGTTCAAAGCCGAAAAAATCATAGACCCGGCAGCCCAGGTCGCGGGCCTGGCGCATGGCCGCCCACTGCAGGGCATAGCCGGCCATCATCGGCCGTTTGTCGTTCGTGATCCCGCCGTAAAAATAAGTCGCCCGTTCACCGTACGTGATCAGCAACAACGTGCCCAGGGTCTCGCCCTCATGTTTCGCGAACAGGAGCCGGGCCATGCCCAGCGGCATCAGCACGTCCGTGATCAGGGCAAAGTAGCTGGCCGGCTCGATGAAGAAGTCGTCCCGCTCCGCCGTTTCCCGCAGGATCCCGTAAAACCGGTGGGCATCGGCCGGTGACTGAGACACCGTCACGGTGACCCCTTTGCGGTCCGCCAGCCGGATGTTGTAGCGGCCCTTTGGTTGCATTGCCGCCAGCAGACCGGCGTCATCGGCCGCAATGTCCCGGTACAGCGTCTGCTGGGGGACGAGATCGATGGGCGCCCGGCCAAAGGTGCGCAGGGCGGGCGGCTTGGGGGCGCCCAGCCGCGGTTCGACACGCAGGGCAATCGCCCCCATCGTCTTGGCCAGGGTCTCCAGGCAGGTCATCATCACCTGCAGGCAGGCCGTCGCCACTGCCGGCCGGTCCCAGGGGAGGACGGGCCCTTCCGGGGCGATCATCAGGCTGGCGCCGTTCGGCTGATCCTGCCCAAAACAGAGGGCGCCTCCCACCAGGGTGTCTCCGTCAAACACACCCACATGGACGACGCTCAGGCCCTGACCCCGTTTGACGGCCGCCCAGCCCAGGCTCTGCATGAAACCGCTCTGCGGACAGGCTTGCACCAGGTTTTCCCAGGCATCGGCCAGCGGGTCCCCGGCAGCCAGCATCGGTAACAGGCGGGCGGTCAAAGACACGCCTAGTGTCCCTGCTGAAAATGGGCCAGCATGTAGCGGGCCGTGGTGACTTCGGCGGGCCACTGCACCATCCGGGTCTCGATCCGGCTCAGGTCCTGCTTCGACTGGGCCAGATCCCGCTCGGTCCGCCGCAGGGCTTCATCGACGGGGATCTCCGTGGTGCCGTAGTCGACCTCGGACATGCCACTCCGCTGCAACTGCGTGTAATCGCGTTTGTCCGCTTCCAGCGCCTGGATCGCCTTCATGGTTTCCATTTGCGCTTGGGTCAGGCCTTTGGTCGTGCCGTCGGCATCCTTGACGAGGGTGCCGAGCACGTCCGCCAAGGCGTTGCGGAATCCGGTCGGATACGGACCGCTCACCGGCTGCGAGTTCCCCGACAGCGGGCCCCAACTGGTCGGCGTCAGCAAGCCCAGGGCATGATCCGGCAATTCAGCCACGACGCCGCTGCCGTCCGGCAACAGCCAGACCGACGTGAACAGCTCATGGGCGCCGGGGACGGGGGGCTTCGGCGGGGACGGCGCTGCGGGCGGGACGATCCCGAGCCCGATCTGGGCCGTACTCAGCTTGGCCAGGGTCTCCTGGAGGTTCTGCACCTCCAACGTGTCGCCGCTATACCACGGAACAAAGGAAAGCCAGCTCACCCAGGCGTTCCAGGCCTTTTTGGCGTTGATCGTCTGCACCAGACCCGTCCGCTGGCGGGCGAGCTCCTGGGAGAGCCGGAAAATGAGGGTGTCCTGGCGCAGCAGGGCGAACACATCCCTGCCCGTGGTCCGATCGACGACGTGGACCAGTTCATCGTCGATGAGCAGGAACGTGCGATCGGTCAACGTCATCGCCAGTCGGCCGTCATCGAGGACGTCGGTTTCCGGCGACAGCCGGTAGAACGACCCGATCTCGGCAGCCACGTCCGACGCCGTCCCGTCAGCCGGGTGGGTACTGTGGCCGGTGCCCTGAGAATGGCTGTAAAACGGCCACAAGGTCCGGTGATAGCGGTAATTCCGGGCGGGGTAGACGAAGCCGCTCTCGTCGATGGTCTGGCGCCGGCCGGTGAAATGCGACCGGAAACCACTGCCCCGGGCCATCACCGGGGCTGCGGCGCCGGTCGGGCTGACCTGGGCCGAGTGAGAAAAGCCGCTGGTGCTGCTGACGTGACCGCCGCCCTTGCCGTAGGCGGCATCGGGGTAGATCAGGTTGGCGACGATGACGACGACGACGAGGACGGTCACCACGCGCATACCCAGCCGGAGCAACACGGTTCCGTCCGCCAACACCTCATGCAGCCGGGACTTGAGGTGGCGCAGTTCCTCGACGATGCGTTGGGGCAGCTCCGCCGCCCGGCTCAGCAGCCGCTCCACCAAATCGTCCAGGTCGATGGCCCCGAGGAACCGGCCGGGATCCTGCATCAGCGACTCGACCATCGTCCGGGTCTGATGCGGCTGCAGGGCCGGCATCAGGGTGAGGACCCGGGCCAGCAACGTGTCGCCGTCGCCGGATCCGGCCGGACCGGCGGCGATGGCGGCACTGATCGCTGCCGGCAAAAACCCCTGCCCGACATCGGCCGGCGGCACGGCGATCGGATCGGTGGCCTGGGCAAAGCCATCCCAGGCGGTGCCGGCGGCAAGGGGGAAGGCCGCTACGGCAAGGCCGTCCCGGCGCAGGCCGAGATAGCGCAACAGCAGATCGCTGCTCGCCCGGGCGGGGATGGCCGTCGCCCGCACGTCGGCCACGGCCAGCGGAAAGACGGCGAGACGCCGCAATTGGGCGGCATCCTGCAGGGCCAGACGGGGAGAGGCAAACATCAGGTCGTCGGCAAAAGCCGTCGCCGGGATGGGCGTGGGCGAGGCCAGCAGGAATCCCCAGTCGGGCCCGTAGCCTTCGGCCTCAAAGGACGGCAGGGCGATGCGATACGGCCGCACATGCAGACCAGCCGTCCGCATGGCGTTGTAAATGGACCAATAGGCTTCCGGGGTCGCCGACGGGGAAGCGGCGTTCACGGCCAGCACCCCGTCCAGTGTCAGCAGGTGGGCCAGACGCTCGTACCAGTCGACGCTGTGCAACGTGGCGCCGACTTGGTCCTGCGGCAGCGTGAAGTCGGCCACGATCAGCCCGTAATGGCGGTCCGCCGCGACGGCATCCGCCGTAAAGGCCCAGGCGTCGGTAATGTGAGCGGTCAGGCGTCCGTCGGCCAGACTGGCGCCGTTCCAGGGGGTGAGCGCCGACCGGGCCAGGCCGACCACGTCCGGATCGTAATCGACGAGATCGACGGCCGTCAGGTGGGGGGACTTGAGCAGTTCCCGGGCGACCAGGCCGTCACCGCCACCACAGATCAGCGCCCGCAGGTCGGTGGGGCAACGGCGCTCGGCCAGGGCCAGGGCCGGCAGAGCCAGGCACTCGTGATAGACGGCCTCGTCCCGGCTGTCGAACTGCAGATCGCCGTCGATGAACAGGCTGACGGAGCCGTCATCCCGGCGGTCGAGAAACAAGGCGCTCATGCGGGCGCCACCAGGGACAAAACCATGTGGGTACGTCTCGGCAACGGATAGGCGACGGGAACCTGAAAACGGGCACCGGCCAGTGAAAAATGGCGGGCGATCGAGCCGCAATTCTAGTCGGCAGGTTGCCGGTATGGCAAGCTGATGACGCACAGTCGCAGCCAGGGTCTCCGCTCACTGCCGTCGCCGGCGGGGGAGCCCGCTCGTTTCCACAGGGGTTCGGTCATGGCGTTTCTGCACGAGTCCGTCCTGCCCCTGACCCTCCCGGCTCCCGGGGACCTGGACCGCATCGGAGTCGTGGCCGCCCAGGTGCGCACCCCGGCCCTGATTTATGACCTCGATCTGCTCAGCGCCCAGGTGGCTCGCTTGCGGTCCGACACGGTGGCGATCGCCCACGTGCAACTCTGTTTCGCCGTCAAAGCCAACCGCAATCCCGACGTCCTGCGCCATCTGGCCGCCCTGGGGCTGGGGGCGGACGTGGCGTCGCCGGCCGAATTGGCCGCCGCCTTGGCCGCCGGCATGTTTCCGATCATGGCCACGGCCCCTGCCTGGCAGGGGGCCGATCTGGCCAACCTGGCCACCGCCGGCGTGACGCCGGACTGTGACAACGTCTCCCAGGTCGAGCGCTGGGGGGCGGAGACCCTGTTGCCCCGCCAGATCGGCTTGCGCCTGAGGACGGCCCTCGCCCCGCACACGGATCCGACCCGGCGGCCGACCAGCCGCTTTGGTGTGTCCCTCGATGCCCCGGAGCTTTGGGAGGCGATCGAACGCTACGGGCTGGCGATCAGCCAGTTACACGTGCACACGGACGTCTGGGCAGACGATGCGGCGATCGAACGCCTGCTGGATGACCTGACCGTCGCCTTGCAGCGCCTGCCGGACATCGAACGGATCAACCTCGGCGGCGGCATGGCCAGCCTGGAGGCGACCCCGGCGCGGGCCCGGCAAGTCTGGCTGCAGGTGGCCGAGGCGGTCAGAGACTGGCAAGTGTGGCGGCAGCGCCCGTTGGAGATCGTGCTGGAACCGGGTCTGGGCATCGCCGGGATGGCCGGCTATCTGGTGGCCGCCGTCGTCGCCACCGAAGACGAACCGGACGGCACCCGGCTGGCCACCCTGGACGCGTCCGGCTGGACATTGTTTCCCTGGGTGCGGCCGCAGCCCGTCCTGCAGATTCCGATTGGCACTGGCGCCAGCCGTCCCCACGATTTGGCCGGGAACACCTGCAATGAGGGGGATTTGCTGGCCCATCAGGTGCCGTTGGCCCCGGTCCAGGTGGGCGACCGGGTGGTGTTTGCTGGGGCGGGTGCCTATGTAAGCAGCATGTACCGGGCGGCCCATGGGATGCCGGTGCCGGGCGAGTGGATCCTGCAGGGCGAACAGTGGCGCCAGTCCCCGTCCGGGATCTAGGCCGAGGGCCCAACGCGACAAAGGCCGCCCTCGGGCGGCCTTTGTCTTGGGATCGCTTATTGGACGTTGAAATTCTTGATGAGGTCGACCGAACCCTGGGCTTCGGTGCCGGCGGCGGCCACGGTGTTCGTGGCGACTTGCAGTCGGGCCTTCAGTTGGGCGACCTCCGACTTGCTGGAGCTCTTGGTCAATTTGGACATGGAGACGCCGATGTCGTAGATCTGGCGGGCGCTGGACTGCAAGACGGCCGTGGCGGCACCGGGATTGATGTTGCCCAACTGGGCCTCAACCTGATTGTTGGCCCGGACCTTGCTGTCGTTGGACTTGATACCGTTGACGCACTGGTAGAAGGTGGCGTCCTTGTCGTAGCTCATGTTGATGGCCCGGCGGTACAAGCTGCTGGACGTCTCGATCTGACCGTTGCGGGCCCGGATCTGGTTGCGCATGCCGGTGACGTTGTGGCCCGCCAGTGACTGGATCGGGGCCTGGGCCGTGAGGACGGCCGTGTTGGCGTTATCGAGGGCGTCGCTGGCGCCGAGGATGTTGGGGACGGTGACTTTGCCCTTGGGAATGCTGGCCGCACCGCCGCTGATGACGATGGAGTCCGTCTCGATGGCCGCGGTGAGCTCGGCGACAGAGACTTGGCCGTTCTTGTCGGAGTCGACCTTGGCCAGGGCAGCGGGGGTGAACGTCACATCGTCCTGGACCTGACCGTTTTTGTTCGTGTCAAAAGACTTGGCGACCAGGTTTGCCGCGAACGTCAAATCGGACATGCTAGAAATCCCCCATCCATCCAGCCAGACTGCTGATACTAAGGTTGTCGGCATCAGCCCAACACCACTTACTTATCGATAGGCTAAAGGGACATGAAGAGACGATAAAGGCTGACGGACGCGACAGCGGTCTGCCGTGTGGCCGCATCCACGCGGCCCTGACACACGTTGCACCCTAAGCGAGGTCGAAGAAAACGACTTCCGCCGTATCGGGCACGTCCAGACGCAGTTGGGATTCGGTCTGGATGGCCACGGCATCGCCGGCGGCGAGCGGCGTGCCGTTCACGGACAGACTGCCCGTGGCAACCTGCAGCCAGCCGTAGCGCGCCACGTCCAGCGGCTGCGTGAACGATTGATGGCTCAGGGTCCCAGCGTAGATGCGCACGTCCTGGTGGATGGTCACGGCCCCGTCGGCCCCGTCCGGCGCTGCGATCAGGCGCAGTTGCCCCTGCAATGCCTCGGGTGCGAAGTGTTTCTCCTCATAGCCGGGCGTCAGGCCCGCCGCCTCTGGCAGGATCCAGATCTGCAGCAGGTGCACCGCTTCGTCGTGTGATCCGTTGAACTCGCTATGGGTCACCCCGGTGCCGGCTGTCATCCGCTGCACGTCGCCATGCCGGATCGTCGAGCCATTGCCCATGCTGTCTTTATGGGCGAGGCCACCGGAGAGCACGTAGGTGAGGATCTCCATATCGCGGTGCGGGTGGGTGCCGAAGCCCTGCCCCGGTGCCACCCGGTCCTCGTTGATTACCCGCAGGGCCCGGTAGCCCATTTGGGCCGGGTCGAAGTAATCGGCGAAGGAAAAGGTGTGGAAGCTGTCCAGCCAGCCATGGTTGGCATGGCCGCGGTCGGCGCTGTGACGGACGGTGAGCATGGGATCCCCTTGTTGAGCCGGCACCGCCTGGCGACGCCAAATTCATTCGAACTCGAACTGTTAATACTGGAACGATATCCCCGCCCTGTTCGGCTGTCAAGCCACGGCCGGGGCGGCCGCCTTCAACGAAACAGCCGGAGCGCCTTGCGGCACTCCGGCTGTCGGTCACTGACCCTTACCGGGCGGAACGGACCTCGTCCCCGGTGGCGACGGCGCCACCAGGGGCTTGAGTTTCGCCTTCATAGCTGACCGTGTGGACGATGACCATGACGACCGGCCGGCGGCGGGTCTTGTCGTTGATCAGGCGGGCGACCTTGTCGGAGATCTCCCGGCGCATCTGGCCGGCGTTGGGGGCGCAGCTGGCCTCCCGGATCTGGACGACGAGCTTTTCGACGTGGCTGCGGGTCGCCGGGGTCAGCGCTGCCATCTCGGTATCAAACAGGCAACCCTGGGCGGCGATCTCAGGCCCGTCCAGCAGGTAGCCGTCCTCGTCGATGGACAGGGAGATGGCTAACGCACCGTCTTGGGCAAGCAGCTGCCGCTGCTTGAGCAGGTCCTGGTTGATGCCGGTCAGGCCCATGCCGTCGATCAGCACCGCCTCGCTGGGGACGAGACCGACGACGGCGCCGCTTTCCTTGCGCAGTTCCAGGACCATGCCGTTTTCGAGGACGAAGCTGTTCTTGGCGGGCACACCGGTGGCCGTGGCCAGTTGGGCGTGCTTCATCAGGTGGCGCATCTCGCCGTGGATGGGCACGAAGAACTTCGGCTTGGTCAGGGTGAGGACGATCTTCAGCTCTTCGCTGCTGGCATGTCCGGAGACGTGCTGCAGGGTGGCGTTGGAACGGCCGCTCTCATAGAGGACGGCCGCGCCGCGGGTGAGGAGCTTGTTGATGGTCCGGGTGACCATCCGCTCGTTACCGGGGATCGGCACGGCGGAATAGATGATCGTGTCGCCCTCCTCGACGCGGATCTGGCGGTGATCGCCGTTGGCGAGGCGGGTCAGACCGCTGGTGGGCTCGCCCTGGGAGCCGGTGGTGACGATGCAGATCTCGCGGGCATCACGACCCCGCAGGGAATCCAGTTCGACGATGACACCGCCGGGATCCTTGAGGTAGCCGTGCTTCATCGCCTCGCCGCAGACCCGCAGCATGGAGCGCCCGGCCAAGGCGACCTTGCGGCCCGTGCGGTGGGCGACGTTGACGACCTGCTGGATGCGGTGGACGTTGCTGGCGAAGGTGGAGAGGATGATCCGCCCCTCGGCCTGGGAAAACTGGATCTCCAGCGATTTGCCGACGGCCCGCTCGGAGGGCGTGAAGCCCTCGCGGTTGGCGTTGGTGCTGTCGGACATGAGGGCGAGCACGCCGCTCTCGCCCAGCTGGGAGAATTTGAAGTAGTCGAAAGTCTCGTTGTCCATCGGGGTCTGGTCGAGCTTGAAGTCGCCCGTGTAAAGGACGACGCCTTCCGGCGTGTGCACGGCGATGGCCACGCCGTCGGCGATGGAGTGGGTGACCCGGAGGAACTCGATCTTCAGCTTGCCGGCCATAACCGTCTCACGGGCCCGCAGGGGGATCAGCTTGACCAAGCCACGCAGGGTGCGCACTTCCTTGAGCTTGCTCTCGATGAGGCCGCAGGTGAAGGGCGTGGCGTAGACCGGGGTCTGGATCTGCTGCAGGAAATAAGGCAGCCCGCCGATGTGGTCCTCGTGACCGTGGGTGATGTAGACGCCCCGCAGCTTCTGCTTGCGCTCGAGGACGTACTGATAATTAGGCAACACGCAGTCGATGCCGTGCATGTCTTCGGAGGGGAATCCCAGACCGCAGTCAAGGATGACCATATCCTGGTCGGTTTCGACCACCCACATGTTTTTGCCGATTTCGCCGAGACCCCCGAGGGGGATGATCCGCACGGAGCCGGTATCCACGGCCCTGCTGCTGACGTCGTCCACTGGTGCTGCTCCCTATCGTGTGCCATCCGGTGCGGCGATTTGCCCGCCGGCGGGGCGCTCCTGCCCCGCCGCCGTTGCCCGTCTGCGGGCCGGACGCCGCGCGTCCGGGGTCCTCCGGTGGCGCGTGGCCACGGTGCACCCTACGGTCCTTCTCGTTTTGCTCGAGAGTATACCACGCCGTGACGGGCGCCCCGACTGATGCCCCATCCGCCCAAGCCGTCCAACCGCCTGTTGGCGCCGTGGCCACACCGGACGGGACGAGCGTTCACGACCCTGCCGCCCGTAGGCTCAGACCCTGATCCTGCGCTGCTTGGCGGTCTGCCGACCGGGGGCGAGACTGTCCCTGGGCCAAGGTGGTGCCACCCGTGCCGTCGGGCCCAACAAAAGCGACCGTCCGTGGCGACGGGCGGCAACGGCCGGGAGGAACGTCATCATGGCCAAACCAGCGAACCAGAATCTGACCGTGCGTGAAGCCGGCCACATGGGCGGCGCCGCCACCAAACAGGAAGTCGAGACGGGTGAACTGCCGAAGGACTTCTACTCAGCGATCGGCCGCAAGGGCGGTCAACAGGTCAAAGAGCTGATCGCAAAGGGCAAGGAGGCCGGCGGCGACAGCGGGAAAACCTGAACTGCCATAATTTTAGATGGCGTAGCCGGCGCGGAGGCCGAACAGCGGCACCGTCCCGGCGCCGACGCGTTGCAGCATCCCGTAGTCCAGGTAGGCCACCCCGCCGACGATCCAGTGGGG
>JACMPN010000664.1 GCA_014377495.1 Candidatus Sericytochromatia bacterium | reverse complement strand
GTCGGATGCCGCAGCGACGGCCTGGAGCATCTGTTCGCCCAAGAGTTTGCCCAGGCCGTAGGCATTGGCGGGCCCGGGGGGGGCCGACTCCCGCCGCAGGTCCACGAAGTCCCGATAGACGGCCATCGAGCTCACGTGGACGAATCGCTGCACGCCCGCCGCCGCTGCCGCCGAGGCCACCGTCCGGGTCCCTTCGCCGCTGGTGGCCAGGTGGGCGGCCCGACTGCCCTGGCGGACGAGGGCCGCCAGGTGGGTCACGGCGTCATACCCGGTCACGGCTGCCTGCGCCAGTCTCACCGGCGCCCGGAGCCAGGCCAAGGGCTTGGAACCAAACGGCAACGGCCGGCCAACCCGAAGGCTGACCGACCGTGAACGGTGTGGTGGTCTCTAGGAGGCCTGTGCCACCAGGGAGAAACGGTGTAGTTCTGCGCCGGTCCCATCGTCGACGATCCGGTACTCACCGGGTGTCTGGGGACGGAAGACGACGCGGGCCTGGCTCTGTGGCTCGCGGTTGCAGGCGACGACGCCGCCCTTCAGGAACAGGGTGTGCCGGTCCCCTTCGGACTCCAGGCGCTCCCAGACGATGAGCTTTTGGCGATCTGACATGGCGGTGGGCGTGGTCAGGCCGAGGACCATGTCTTCGCCGAGTCGGGCCATGTCGGCGCCGTCGGTCGGCAGCCTCAGCACATGGGCCAATTGCAATGGCACATCGAGCTCGCCGGCGTCAGACTGTTGACCCCACATGGCCAGGGCCGTGGCCAGAATCGAGCTGCTGCGCCACGTCCGGTGTCGAACAAACATGGTCGCCCTCCCCTCTTCTGGTGACGTAAATACACCTGGGCCGACATTGGCCACCGCCTTTAGAATACACGTTCTGGCGAAATTGAAAACAGGCAAACCGGCGTCCCTAGGCGCAATGGCAGATCACAAGCGGGAAAAAACTTTTTGGCGAGCGGAATAGGCTGTTTTCAGAGCCCTTCAGCTTCGGCCCTGACGGTGATGCGCATGTTTTGGATCATGCAGACCGGCACGGTGGCTGCAATGGGCATGAATAGATCATGCCTCGCCCAGTCAGGGCCGCTATCTGGCCTGTAATGAACCTGCCAGCCATCGGCCACGGCTGGATTAGGCATGTTTTGGCCGATGCCGGAGGCGGCCCCGCCGGTGTTCGGCATGGATAGGAACGATCAGCCATTGGCCTGGCCTGCATTCGGCCCTGTTCAAAGCACGCAGATGCTGCCGTGGTCAGGATTGGCCGTGTTCAGACCCTTTTCGGTCAGGCTCTGATCGGGTTTGGGCATTTCACGACCCTTTCAGTCCCGCGCTGGCACTGGGTTCGGCGTGTTTCGGGTCATAGACGGTGGGGCCGGCCGCCAACTGCCTGTTTTCAGGCCCTTTCGGCCATGATGCACGGTGCCCGACCGCCATCCGGCGGCGGTGCGGCAAAGCTTGCAAACATCGGCCGCCAGCAACGGGCAGCCTCATCTGCAGACGGCGCAATGCGCCCGTTCAGGGTTGATCCGTATTGTGTCGGCTACAGTCCGCATGAGGCCTGGAGTCACCGTCCGTGACCCGATTCCATCGGCCAGTTCGCAGGGTATGATGGAGACCGCTGTAGATCGGATGGGGAACGCCAATGATTGATCCGCTAGAGAAGCTGGCCACGGCCATCCGTGCCTGCCAACCCAAAGAAGCCTCGGAAATGCTCCGACCCTGCTGGCGGGCTTTATCGGACAGCCGCACGCTGATCGAGACGCTCCTGCCGTTGACGCTGGAAGCGATCGACCTGCGGTTTCCGGACCTGCACACGGTCAAGCTCGCCGACGCCCTGTACGCCCTGGCCCCGGAGATCCCCAGCGAGTTGCAGCTCAATCTGATGGATGCCTTCGTCAAACACCTGGCCAGCGTGGCCAAGGTCTCCCTGCCTGTCGCCGACGGCCACGTGGCCGGTTTCTTCCAGGCCCAGAAGCCCAGCGAGGGCCTCCTGAAGGCCGTCAGCCGCCGCCGGACCCTGAACGCCTATTACTACGCCCTGCGCCTCACCGAAGAGGAGTCGGGCACGGCTCTCGAAGACCTGTCTTTGCGGATCGCCACCCGGGACGTCGGCAATTTCGGCCAGATCTTCAGTTGTGTCGACAGCCTCATCTGGCTGAACGACATGCTCGGTCTCGCCGACCGCAAGTACCTGGCCTTCCGGATGATGGAGTACCTGGCCCGTGAGGCCGCCACGTCCGATCCTGAGCCGTTGCTGCCGATGCCGGCCAGCCTGGACTCGGTCGTCGCCGCGGCGATCGGTCAGGCAGGGTTTTTCGGCCACAACCTGATCCTCGCCCAACGCCTGCTGCGCCGTCAGGGCCGCCTGCCCGAAGCCTGGCATCATCACGCCTGGGCCCAGCTGCACCAGCACATCACGACGGCCGAGCCGGGCGGCGAGGACCATTGGCCCCTCGACGACGCCCTGATCCGCCAGAAGATCGGGGACTTTGCCGACACGGCCACCGAGCCGATCACAGGCCCGGTCGACGCCATCCAGAACCAGCAGGAAGGGGCAGCCCTGTATTTCCTGCAGCGGGAACTGCAGGCCAACAGCCTGTCGCCCCAACTCTTGGGTGCTGTCCTCAAGGGAGCCCTGCTCGCCGACCGGGACCCCATCGATCCCTACAGCATCGTCATGCCCTGGGCGGCATGGTCGCTCGCCCGCCAGGCGACCGATCCCCAACTGGCCAACCTGTGCATGAGTCAGGCCGTGACCTGCCTGGCCAACCTCCAGGAAAAGAAGCTCAGCTGGACCTATCAACAGTAATCACCGGCTGATGACGCCAGAGAGTCCCTTGGGCGCTCGAACGCCACCCAGTCCGCATCTCCGGTCGCTCTTCCCCTCAAAGGCCGGGCAGGGCACCTTCCCAGACCGTCGTCGTGGCCCGGTCGATGACCAGCAGGCGTGATCCGGTGATACTGATCGGACCCGGCTGGGCGACGCCCGTCAGCTGATAGCTGCGCTGGGTCCCGTCCGTCCGGATGGCGATCACCTGATTCGCCCGGCCGTCAGTGATCCACAGGTTGTTCGCAGCATCAAAGGCGATGCCGTCCGGCGCCAGCACGCCGTCCACCAGTGTCGTCAGGCCCGTCTGGGCCGTCCAGCGCAGGACCCGGCCGCCGCCAATGTCGGCGATGGCCACGGATCCGTTCGGGGCGACGGCCACCTGGGCCGGGACCGTCAGCGTCTGGGCGATCGTTGTGATCGTCCCAAATGGATCGATGCGCCGGACCCGGCCGCTGCCAGCTTCACTGACGAAGAGCGAGCCGTCGGCGCCGGCGGCCACGGCGAGCGGGGTGTCGATGCGGGCCTCACGCAGGGGGCCGCCATCGCCCGTGGAGGCGGCGATCACGTCGGTGCCGATGCGCTCGGAGGCCGGATTCAGGGCCACGGGAGCTTGGCCCCGTTGCCAACGCCAGAGCATGCCCCGGTCCACGTCGGTGACGATCAGGTCGGCCCCGAAGGCGGCCGCCCCTTCCAGGGTCACGTCCACATCCAGGCCCCGTGTGGCGACGACCGTGCCGTTCTCGACGCGGTACATGCGGCCCGGAAAGCGGGAGGTCAGCCAAAAGCCGCCCGGCGAGGCGGATATGCCGCTGAGCCAGGCACCGGCGCCATGCGAGACGGCCTGGATCGCCGCCTGGGTCAGCACCGGTTGCATGGCTAACGCCGTCCCGGTGATGGCCGGTTCCGGAAAGACCGACCCTGTCGGGGCCGGTTCCGGGGTGGGGCTGACCGCCGGGGGGCGGGGCGTCGGGGCCGCCGCTGTCGGGGACCCGG
>JACMPN010000663.1 GCA_014377495.1 Candidatus Sericytochromatia bacterium | reverse complement strand
GCACAGGCCCAGACCCCTGAACCGCCCCAAGACCCCTTTCGGGCAGCGGGCCCGCTACCCCCCTACGGGAATGGACTCTCAGGCGATCACTCAATCGAAGAGGGTCATTTCCCGCGACAGGGGCGCCGGCTCGGGCGGAGCCAGACAGGCTGGATCGTCGTTGACGGCCTTGTTCACCCGGGTCGAGACGGCTTTGGCGATCAGGCGGTCACAGAGCGACGCTGCAAGTACGGCCCGCAGCCGCTCGGGATGCTGATGACCGGGATCCAGCCACGCATCGTAGTGGGTGGGCGGGAGGATGGTCGGCATCCTGTGGTGAATCGGCGCCATCACCATGTTGGCCTCGGTGGTCAGCATGGCGCAGGACTCGATGATCTGACCGTCCGGACCCTGCCAGCGGTCCCACAGTCCCGCAAAGGCAAATGGTTGCTCATCCGGCAACTGAAAGACAAAGGGCTGCTTGTCCGTGCTGCGTCGCCACTCGTAGAAACCGTCAGCGGGGATCAGACAGCGCCGGGACTGGAACGACGATCGGAAGGTCGGTTTTTCGTGGGCCGTCTCCAGACGGGCATTGATCAAGGGGGCCTGTGACGGCATCTCTTTGGCCCAAGCTGGGATGAATCCCCAGCGGACCATCGCCAGTTGCCGATCGCCCACTGTTTCAGACATGCGGATCATGGCCACGCGCTGGGTGGGGGCGATGTTGTACCGGTGCGGAAAATCCGGCAGTTCCGGCAATGCAAAGAGTGCTGCCAGATCCTTGCCGTCGATCTTCAAGGTGTAGCGACCGCACATGGCCAGTATTCCCCCATGATGAACCTGATGCACTAGCCTTCCAGCGGTTGGCCCCGATTGGCGTCAATCCCGCCGCATCATCGCTGAGTACGGTGACAAGCGGGTCCTTCCAACGCCAAGGGGCATGCCACAATGAGCATGGCCCTTTTCCCATGCCAATTGAAAGTGAGATCGGTCATGGCCACGCTCGATCAGGCAGTCGCATTGGCTGCCCAGGCTCATCTCGGCCAGTTGGACAAAGCCGGAGCACCCTACATCCTGCATCCGTTGCGGGTGATGTTCCGCTGTCAGTCCGATGAGGCCCGGATGGCGGCCGTCCTCCACGACGTCGTCGAAGACACACCGATCACCCTGGACGACCTGCGGCAGCGGGGCTTTGCCGACTCCGTCGTGGCAGCGGTGGACAGACTGACCCGGTCGCCGGATGAGACCTACGAAGCGTTTATCGACCGGGTGAAGACCGATCCCATCGCTCTGGAGGTTAAGATCGCCGATCTGGAAGACAACATGGACGTGCGTCGGATGGCCGATCCGCAGCCGAAAGACTTTGAGCGCCTCGCCAAGTACCGGCGGGCCTGGCGGGAACTCACTGGCCGCTAACTTTTTTGAGGGACATCGGTCAGGCCACGGAAGGCCATCGCCAGCATGATCAGGGCGAAAACGGCCATTACCGCCCCGGTGACGAGATTCAAATGCAGTTCGTCCCGCACCTGAACTTCACCGAACGCCGCGACGCCCAGCAGGATGACGCTGAAGATCCCGAACAGCAGGCCGACGACAAAGCGCAGATCTTCCCAAAGACGTGTCAGCATGGCTTACCTCATTATCCAGTTCAGGCCGAGGGCGACCACCAGAACGGCGGCCGCCAGCGGCTTCGGCCGCAGATACCAGGTCTGCTCCGTTTCCTTTGGTCGTTCGGTCAGGCTGTAGACCAGGCCTTTCATCGCCTCGTCCGCCTTGGGCTTGGTCACCAGGCTGACGAGCACCGTCAGGACGAAGCAGGTCGTCCAGGCGGCACTGGCAATGCCGAACGCCTGGCTCATCGTGGAAGGGTAGGTGTACCAGGGGGTGGCGACGAGCCAGGCGCCCTTGCCCTCGGCGATCGTCACCCCGTGCGTGACGGCCGCCGCCAGCGTGCCGCTGACCAGCCCGACGAAGGCGCCGTGACCGGTGGTCCGTTTCCAGAACATGCCCAACAGGAACGTGGCGAACAACGGGGCGTTGACGAAGCCGAAGACCAGTTGCAGCAGATCCATGATGTTGTTGAAACTGCGGGCCAGATAGGCCGTGGCGATGGACATGAGGATGCCGGTGACCGTGGCGACCTTGCCCATCCACAGGTAATGGCTGTCCGGGGCGTCCTTGTTGAAATGGGCCTGATAGATGTCGTAGGTCCAGACCGAATTGAAGGCCGTGACGTTGCCGGCCATGCCGGACATGAACGACGCCATCAGGGCGGTCAAACCGATGCCGAGCATGCCCGACGGGTAGAACTGGGCCAGCATCATCGGCAGGGTCATGTCGTAATCGATGCGCCCGTCGAGTTTCAATGGCAGATGGAAGCCCGTCCCCATCTTGGTCATGGCCAGGGCGATCAGGCCGGGCAGGATGACGATGAAGGGCAGGAACATTTTCGGAAACGCGGCGATCAGGGGCGTGCGCTGGGCGGCGGACATGTTGCGGGCGGCCATGGCCCGCTGGACGACCAGAAAGTCCGTGCACCAGTACCCGAAGGACAGCACAAAGCCAAGGCCCATGACCATGCCCTTCCAGTCGACACCCATCGGGTTGGATTTGGCGTCGCCGAGGTAGGTCCACGTGTGGGTCATCACCGGGTCCAGCGTCGCCTGGATGCCCGACCAGCCGCCCGTGTGGTGTAGGCCGACGTAGACGAGCGGAGCGATGCCGAGCACGATCAGGAAGAACTGCACGACCTCGTTGTAGATGGCGCTGGTCAGTCCGCCGAGGAAGGTATAAGCCATGACGATGCTGGCCGAGAGGAGGACGGAGACCTCAAAGCTCCAGCCCAGCAGCGTCTGCAGCAGCAGCGCCAGGGCATACAGCGACACGCCGGACGAAAAGACGGTCATTGCCGCAAAGGTCACGGCATTGAACGAGCGGGTCTTTTCGTCAAAGCGCATGGCCAGGTACTCGGGCACTGAGCGGGCCTTGCTGCCGTAGTAGAAGGGCATCATGAAAATGCCCAGGAAGACCATCGCCGGCAACGCCCCCAACCAGTAGAAGTGGGCGGTCATGATCCCGTATTTGGCGCCCGAAGCGGCCATGCCGATGACTTCCTGGGCACCGAGGTTGGCGGCGATGAACGCCAGGCTGGTGATCCACAATGGGATGCCCCGGCCGCTCAGGAAGAAGTCTGCACTGCTCTTGACCCGGCGCTTGATCATGAAGCCGATGCCGAGGACAAAGACGAAATAGATGACGATAATCAGATAATCGATGAACCGTAGCGTCATTGCCGGGCTACTCCCGTAGGGACCCCGTCGCGACATTGCGATGGGGAATTGGTGCTTACTGGGGCAAAATCAGGACCGGCTGACGGCCTGATTGCTCAGCATAGCGACGCATAACCTTTTTTGCAACGAGGTGGCCACGTCCGCGTTCCGCCAAGGCGACGACCGAGCCGCCAAAGCCGCCACCGGTCATCCGGGCCCCGAAAACCGAAGGTTCAAAGCGCAGCAGGTCGACCAAAAGATCAACTTCGGGCACAGTGGTCTCAAAATCGTCCCGCATCGAGCGGTGGGACTCGTGGCAGAGCCTCCCCATCGTCGGGGCGTCGTTGCGTTCCATGGCGGCGACCATGGCCAGGACCCGGTCGTTTTCAGTGATCACGTGGCGGGCCCGCCGGTTGAGCGGATCCGGCAGGCTGTCGATGCGGTGCAGGTCGGCTGCCGTCAGCTCGCGCAATTCACTGATCCCCAGGCGCTGGCAGGCCTCTGTGCATTGGGCCCGGCGCTGGCTGTAGTGACCGCCGACGTTGCTGTGCGTCACGCCGGAGTGGATGACGGTCAGCTCGATGGCGGCCGGGATCGGGATATGGCGCCAGGTCAGGTCCCTGGTATCGAGAAACAGCGCCATGTCCGGCTTGCCGATGCTGGAGGCGACCTGGTCCATGATCCCGACGTTGGCCCCGACGAACTGGTTTTCGACCTGTTGCCCCAGCTTGGCGATGGTCAGATCATCCAACTCGAGGCCGAAGCCTTCCCGCAGCGCCCGGAGCAGAGCCACTTCCAATGCGGCACTGGACGACAGGCCACTGCCCATCGGCACCGACGATTCGATGCGGGCCTCGAAGCCCTGCAGGCGATAGCCCGACGCCCGGACCAGGCTGGTCACACCCTGGACGTAGTCGGACCAGTCACCCTGGCGGGTTTCTTCGGCCAGGCGGTACTCACACTGCTGTACGGTGCCGTCCCGGGCCACTGTCTGCACGATCACCCGGTCGTCCTGGCGTGGCGTCAGGTCCACCGTGGTCATCTGCGGCAGGGGGACGGGCAGGACGAAGCCGCCATTGTAATCCGTATGCTCACCAATCAGGTTTACCCGGCCTGGCGCCGAGACGGTCACCAGCGGCGGGCGTCCGTAGAGGGTCGTGAAGTCGTTCATGACCGCCACAGCCAATCGGGCCGTTCGCGCCCATCGGCCTGGACCGTCGGCCATGTGGGATCGCTGGTCAGGCAGCGCAGGCCGTTGGCTGTGATCAGCATGGTGTCCTCGATTTTCAGCCCCGGCAAGCTGGGATTCCAGGCGACGGCCATGTTCTCGGTCAGGCTGTCGTGCGTATGGGGGGTGGCAACGACTTCCCGGGACAGATACCCGGTCGTGCCTCCCTGGTGGTGGTTCAGCTCCTCGCCTGGGTAACCGGCCTCCGCATAGGCCTCCGTCAGCGTGTGATACACCGAGGCCAGGGTGTTGCCGGGCCGGGAGGCGTTGAACCCGGCCGCCTCGATCCGGCGCAACTGGGCCAACCCGTGCAGATCGGCCGCACTGGGGCCCTCAAAGGCGACGAAGCGGGTCATATTCGCATACAGCCCGTGGCGCCGGCCGCAGATGACGAGCATCGCCCGCTCGCCCAAGGCAGACGCCGTCGGAAACGGATGGCGGTGCCGGGCCAGCCGGGTGCCGCCGGCGACCAGGGTCAGGGTCGGATGGATGCCCCGGATCCACATTTCACGGGCAGCCTCTCCGGCCAGGCGGATTTCTGTCCAGTCGGGTTGGGCCGCAGCCAGGGCGGCGCTGACACATAGGGCCGCATCGCGGCCCAGGCGCTCATAGCGGGTGATTTCTTCCGGCAGCATCTGCCGTTTGAGCTGGACCAGCTCGGCGGGCAAGGGCGATTCGCCACCGAGCGGCCGGTCGCTGGCGATCCGCCAACCCGCCGCCTGGGGCACGGCGGCCAGCAACAGGTTTTGGGTCGTCCAGGGCATGACGTGCAGGTCGTACTCGGTCGGGACTTCCTCCTCGCGCAGCCGCTCGGCCTCGATGGGGGTCGTCAGGATCCACGCAGTGTCATCGGTGACCAGCACCTCGGCGACACCGATCTCGTTCGTCAGGATGATGACGCTGGAGCCGCCGGCCGTGGCCCAGCTGAACCAATCGACGCCACGCAGGCGGATGGCATCGAGCCGGTGGGTGACCATGGCCTGACGCAGCTGGGCCAGTTTGGTGGCGATCTCAGTCAAGGGTTACCGCCACGGCCTGCAGTTCGGCGGCCTTCTCTTCGGGGATGCTGTCGTTCGTGAAGGTGCCGGCGCCCATCTCGCAGCCTGCCAGGTATTTCAGCCGACCCTCGCTGCGGAACGCCGAATAGAACTGCAGGTGCACGTGGGCCTCCGGGTGGGCCTGTCCGTCTGTCGGGGCCTGATGAAGGATCATCAGGTAGGGAAAGGGGCGGTTCCACAACCCGTCGTACTTGAGCAGCACGGTCTTGAGGGCCCGGGCCAGATCAAGGCGTTCGGCCTCGGTCAGGTCGCAGAGCGACGCTGCCGGGCGGATCGGGGCGACCCAGACTTCGTAAATGTAGCGGGCGCAGATCGGTACGAAAGCGACTGCGTGCTCGCCTTCGTAAAGCATCCGCACGCCCTGGCTGCGTTCGGCGGCGATGTGGTCGGCCAGGAGCCCAGTGCCTTTGGCATCCCAATGGGCTTGTTGTTGGGACAGCTCTCTCGCGGGCAGGGGCGGGACGAACGGGAAGGCGTAGATTTGGCCATGCGGATGGTGCAGGGTGACCCCGACCTCCGTGCCCCGGTTCTCGAAGGGCATCACGTACTCGATGTCCGAACGGGCGCCCAGTTGGGCGGTCCGATCCGCCCAGACGTCGATGATCAGGGCGATGTGATCGACTGGCAGGGTCCCGAGGGTCCCGTGCGGGTCCTGGCTGAAGACGACGACTTCGCAGGCCCCAGTGCCGGGTTGAGTCGGGACGGTCAGTTCCGGGGCGTCATGGGCCAAGGGCGTCATCGTCGGAAACCGGTTCTCGAATACGGCCACGTCATAGTCGCCGACTGGCATCTCGGTCGGTGCGGCGGGATCGGAGGTCGGCGCCAGCGGATTATATTCCGGCGGCGGCAGGAAGGTCCGGTTCTGGCGGTGGCTCGCATAGGCCACCCACTCGCCGCGCAACGGGTGCCAGCGCATGTGCGGGTTGCCATTCATCGGCTCCGCACTGGGGCTGGGGGCGACCATGTCCATGGTCATCTCATGACGGGCGTAGAGCGAAAGCTCCCGGCCATCGGGCTTAATCAACCGGAGGTGATGCATGGGGCGTTTCCTGTCGGGTGAAATGACGTGCGTGCAACGGCGATGCATCGTACCGCGAATGGCTGGTGGCCTGCACTTGGGTAGATCGCATGCGATCGTGTGGTCCAGACCTGGTTTGCGCTGGCAAGGAATGGGCGTCGGCCACTCGGTCTTAGGCTAAGCCTGTTTGGCTTGCCGGGCAAACCAGCCACAGGTTTCTGCGAGGCCCGTGGCGAGGGGGGTTGGCGTGGGCCAGCCCAATTCCGCCGTGGCTTTGGCGCAGTCCAGGTAAAACTCCCGCAAATCGCCGGGGCGACGCTCGCCGTAGACAGGTTTGCCGGTGTATTGGATCAGCTCGGCCAGATGGCGGTAAAGGTCGTTGACAGTCGTCGCCGTACCGGAGCCGACGTTGTAGATCTCACCGTCGCCGGCCGTCAGCACGCGCATGTTCAGATCGACCACGTCTTTGACATAGACATAATCCTTGCGCTGTTCGCCGTCCCAATCAATGCGGGGTGCCTCGTTGGCGAGCATCTTCTGGGCAAAGATGGACACGACCCCCGCTTCACCGTGCGGGAGTTGGCGGGGACCGTAGACATTGCCATAGCGGAGGATCGTCGAGGCCAGGCCCCGTTCCGTGGCGAAGAACCGCAGGTAGTGCTCACCGGCCATCTTGGTGATGCCGTAGGGGCTCAGCGGCATCATTGGGTGGGACTCGGCGATGGGCAAGGTTTGGGGCATACCATAGACAGTGCCGCCCGATGAGGCATAGACCACCTTGCGCACGCCATGCTGCGTCGCGGCGAGCAGGACGGCGAGCAGTCCCTGGACGTTGATGCGGGCGTCGAGCTGGGGATCGTCGACGGAGACTTTGACGCTCATGTTCGCGGCGTGGTGGTTGATCACTTCGGGCCGCTCTCGGGCGACGATCGGCGCAATGTCAGCGATGTCCGCCTCATAGAACGTCACACCGGCCGGCACGTTCTGCCGCAGACCGCAGCTCAGGTCATCGACGACGACGATCACGTGACCCGCTGCCTGGTAGCCTTCGATCAAATGGGAGCCGATGAATCCGGCCCCGCCCGTCACTAGAATCTTCACGCCGCCCTCTCCTCTGTGTGCGATCCGGACCACGATCAGGGTCGCTGGTCCAGGCGTGGTGCCACCCTGGATGGTCCGTTCTGGCCGGCGGCTTACTGAAGACGAGGCAGTGAGGGCCATCGAGCCGGTCCACACCTGCCGCCCTTGCCGGCTCCCACAGTCTAACGCTGCATGGGGCCGACGGCAGCCCGGTTGGCGGGTTTCTTTCCGGGCAGCCGCTAATCCATCGGTTCCGTGTCGATGGCGACCTCCAGGGTCTCCTCGTCGAACGTGACGAAAAACGTCATCGGGCGGCAGCAGACCTGGCAGTCCTCGATGTAGCGCTGGATGTAGCCTTGCGAGACGTCGACTTCGGTGACGCTGTCTTCGCCGCAATAGGCACAAGAATAGGTGGCAGTGGTATCCATGTCATCCGTTATGCAGCGAAAGGCGTGGCCAGGCAAGGGGCAAAGCGCCCCCGATCCGAGACCGGTCGTGTCCTACCTGTAGGAAACCAGCCGCTTCAGCACGGTGCCGGGCCGGAGGGTGATCCCGGGATTGATCTGCCGCAAGGCCGGGGCAGCCGTCGGGGCGTCGTAAAGATCGTCAGCAATGCTTTCCCACGTGTCGCCGGGAGCTACCGTGTAGGTCAGCTTGGTGGGATCGTAGCTTGCCGGTGCCTTGGCGACCCGGTAGGCGGCGGGGCGGCGACCGGCGAGCATGTCCTGCACGGATTTATAGACGTACTTCTGATCGAAATTGTCGGACGTATCGTTCTTGCGGCCGGCCGGGATGGCGACGTCCCGATGGCGGGTCAGGTTGGCGACCGGAACGTTGTGGGTCTTGGCCAACCAAGCGGTGAGTCTGATGACCGCATCGACCTGCGCCGCCGGATAGGGCTCGATGTTGTCTCCGACGTTGCAGATCTCAATACCGATCGAGAAGTTATTCACGTTCGGCCGGTCCTGGAAGGAGCTGCGGCCGGCATGCCAGGAACGCAGGTCGTCCGGCACGCAACGGATGATCTCCCCGGTGCGGTCGACTACGTAGTGGGAACTGACCTTGGACTTGGGATCCTGAAAGAACTTGGCGATGTTGGCGGCCGTCGAGGGCATGGCCGTGTGGTGCAGGACGATCGTGTCGATGGCGACGCCGTCCCGTCCGTTGCTGTTCGGCGAGAGGATTTCCGTCAGCTTCGGCGGTTCGATCGCCGGTGCAGTCAGACTGAAGGTGCCCGTCGTGCCGCCGCGCAGGGTCGGCGTGATCGTCGGTCCGCAGGCCAGGGCCAGACTGCCCAGGATGGACAGGGCAATCACAGTTTTCAGCTTCGTCATCCGGGAGCCCCCTTGGCAACGACCAGCATCTCCGCTTAGGTAAAGACCAGTTTAAGGGAAGGTTGCCAAAGCGGTCAAGTGATTCGCGAATCCTATTCATTCAGCGGATGCCGCGAGGCCCGATTCCGCCGGCAGGCTGTCGAAGCGCCGGGTGCCGGGGATGGTCAATACGAAGTCGGCGCCGAACGCCTGAGCCGGTGTCAGCGCTCCGATCCGGGGCTCCGCCAGTAAATGCTGGACACTGGCCACGGCAGCGGCCGCCGTGAACTGATATCCGTCGGCGGTTTCCAGCCAGGCCGCGACGCCCTCGCCGGATTTATCGAGCGCCTCGGCCCAGATGTAGCAGGCTCCGGACTGGCGGGCATCGGCATCCGGTCCCAGGATCCGTTTGGCGATCAGGCGATTGATCAAGGCCTGGATGCCCGGGACGCCCATCAGGCCTTTGATCACTGGCAGGACCAGGGGCAGGAGGCCTTGCATGCGGCTGAGCGTCCGGATCGATTCCCGTGGCAGGGCCATCAGGGTCGTGATGTTCGGGATCCGGGTCGAGCGGTAGGCGCTGGCCAGATCCCCCCAGGGGATGACCATGGTCAGCCGCCGGCGGTCCGAAAAGCGGATGTTGCGGGGTCCCTTGCCAAAGGCATAGGGCACCAATGCCCCGTCTTGGCGGACCAGGCCGCCGCGGAACACGGATTCCAGTGCGGACTTCGCCGTCCCGGCGCTCGGTTGGCCGTCCGTGGCGATGGCGATGTCCAGCGACCAGGGCTCGACCACTCTGTCGGCGACGTAACGGGCCAGACAATCCGAGGGGACGACGTCGAAGCCCACCCCCGGGATCAGGCAGACCCCACGGCGCCGGGCTTCGGCATCCAGGGCATAGGCCCGCTCAAAGACGGGGATCTCGCCCGTAATGTCCAGATAGTGGGTGCCGGCTGCCAGACAGGCCTGCATCATCGGTTCGGCTGTGTGGACGAACGGGCCGGCCGAATGGACGACGATCCCGACATCGGCAAGCAGGGTGGCCATCGCTGCCGGATCATCGAGGTTGGCCACGCGCCACGGCAGACCGAGGCGTTCCGCCAACGGCCGCAGCCGGGCTTCGGAGCGGCCGGCGAGAATCGGGTGCAAGCCCTGGGCGACGGCCGTCTCGGCGATCAGCGTGCCCGTATAGCCGTTGGCGCCGTATATCAGCCAGGGTTTACTCACGATGGTCCCTTTTCTACTAAGCGGCGTCGGCCCATGGCGGATGGAGCGCCTGCTCCATAGTGCCCGGTTTGTCGGGCGTCCGTATCTTCACCCTCCACTATGGCCGATGTCCGTGACATGAGGTTAAGCTTACGTTATAATAAAGTCATTGAATGTTTAACCAAAAGAGGGCTCGGCATGCGTTTCGTCCGTGGACTGTCTGTGGCGATGGGTCTGATCGTGGCCGGATGTGCCGTGGCGACCGTATCCCCAGTTCAGCCGGGTGCCCCGCGCTCGGCGACCCTGGCCTCGCTGCAGCAGGGCCGCAATGTGGAGACGCAGGTCGACATCCAGCGCCTGAAGGACACCCTGGCGGTCCTGAGCGGCAAGACGGCGATGGCCAGTGGGCAGACGATCCCCGAGCGGGGCACCGTCAACGGCCGTGAGCTGACCCGTCAGTTCATCACCGGCACCCTGGAAGCCTCCGGCTATACGGTGGAGCGTCACAAGTACCGGACGAACGGCGAAAACCTGATGGTCCGCCTGCCCGCCACCACCCCGACGGACGAGTGGATCGTCGTCGGGGCCCACATGGACTCCGTCAAGAATGCCGGGGCGAACGACAACGGCACTGGCACCGTCTCGGTCCTGGAAATCGCCCGCCTGATGCGCCAGGTCGAGAACCGCAAGGTGAACGTCCTGTTCGCCTGGTTCGACGAAGAGGAACTGGGGCTGATCGGCAGCGAATACATGGCCGCCGCCTTCAAGAAGCAGGGGATGAAAATCAGCTCCGTCCACACCATCGACATGATGGGCTGGGATGCCGACAAGGATCGGGCCGTCGAAATCGAGCGGCCGGACGGCGTGCTCTGGGACTATTACCAGATGGTCAACAAGACCCATGGCCTCAACCTGAAGCTCGCCCGGACGGACTCCGGCTCGACCGATCATGTGGCGTTCCGGGCGGCGGGCTTCCCCTCGGTCGGGCTCTGCGAAGAGTGGGAGGGCGGTGACACGACCCCTCACTACCACAAGAAAACTGATACTTGGGAAACGGTCGATTTTGCCTATCTGGCGTCAACCACGAAGCTGTTCACCGCAGCCGTCAGCGACCTGGCCCGCAAAGTGCCCGCCCCGCCGGCGACGAAGTTTGTCCCCCACAACAAGTTCCCCGGTCGTGACCACACCTGTGGGCCGAATCACGACAACCACGCCCATTAGGGTTCATCAGTAGCGACGGCCCGGATCCAGTGATCCGGGCCGT
>JACMPN010000662.1 GCA_014377495.1 Candidatus Sericytochromatia bacterium | reverse complement strand
GCATACGGATCAGTGATTTCCACCCATTCGCCAGGTGTAAAGAACCAGCTCTGGCTCTGCAGCCGAAACTTGTACTGATGGGCGCCATCCACCAAAGGGACGGTCACCCGGAAATAACCGTCGGCACCCTTGGCCATTGGCAGTTCCTGCCAAGCGTTGAATGAGCCCATCAACATAACCGTTGCGTTGTTCGGCGCCAGCAGTTGAAAGGCGATTAGGGCTGTTGCGTTGTCCGCTACCGGGACGGGGGTCTTGGGCAGTGCTTTCATGATCGGAATCCCTTTCCGGGTCGCAATGGCAACGGATTTCTGCCCGGATTGTCAGGCATGCATGACTTGGCAGGGAAAAACGTCCGAGTCGCACCGAATCGCCGCTTGGGCCCTTGGCATACTGGCAATTCGCCGCACCGAGGCCTCGGCGAGCGACTGCACCGGCGACGGATTGGCCATGCGGCGCCGCCAGGGCCGGCGACGGATTGGCCATACAGCGCCCTGATGGCCCAAATCTGCGCGTCGGAGACGGGAGAGTGGCCGTCGTGAACCGACGGCCCCCAGTTACGGCGTCTCGGTCTCTTTTTCCGACGTGATGGCGCTGGGGTGCACCAATTCGCCGGGTGCCAACCGGATGAGACTCGCCTGGGCAGAGGTTGCCGACCGACGGGCCGCCTCTTTTTTGAGGCGCAGCAAGGCCGCATCCAGGACCTTTTTGCAGTCATCATCACCCCGTCGGGCGCTCGTTTCCCGACCGGAGATGTTGGCGATGCCGTGGGTGGCGAGGAGGTAACCCAAGGCATCGATATCATCGTTGGAGCGCGCATAGAGCGTTTCGGTCACGTCAAACTGCAACGTGCTTTGATACTTCTGCAAGCCAAACTTGGCGGTGATCTCCGGATAGGTTTCTTCCGGGATTTCGGGGGACAACGAGACCTTGAACGTGTCTGTCCGCCAGTTGTAGATCACCCGGCCCCGAGGGAAGGCCGGGTAGTAGTTTTGCAAATCGGCGTGGGCCGGTATCAAGGCTGGGATTGACCGCGACAACTGATGCCAGAAGGTAAAGTGATCAAAAACCGAGCTCATGATGTCGTCGGCTTTAACCCCGGACTTGATCGACTCCGGATGGGCATAGATCACGCCATCCACGAAGTAAAAGACTCCGTGCGAGGGGACTTCACCGGCTGCCCGACTTTGAGCCCGGGCCGCCGCAGTTGCGTTACGCCGTGCCATATAGTCTGTGTGAAGGGCTTCATCCTCGGTTGACATCACGAATCTCCTGTCCAGCAAAATACTTTAATTGTACCCGACTTCCCTCATGAATCCCAAGCCTGTCAGCGGATTGTCGGCCTGCCCGGCACGGCGTGGCGGCCTGGCCAGGTCGGGAGGATAAAAGCGGAGGAGCCGGGCCCGAAGGCATCTGCGGCCGCAGACACAACGAATTGCGTCTGCGGCCGCCCGGACCGGTGCTTACAGTGTGATGTTGGCACCGAGCTTGAGGCTGACACCGAGGTCGGACGCCACAGACGTCGTCACCGCCACGACCGGGGGCAATTTCCAGGTGTCCTGGCCCTTGTTGCCGGAAGCTGAAAAAGCCGCCCGCAGGCTGGTTTCAACTTCGACCGTCCGGGGGCTATTGTGCACGGCTTGAAACTCGGCTGTCGTGTAGGACTTGATCGGCTTGCCGCCGTTGGAGGCGGCCATCGCCCGGACAACCAGCAAGGCCCCCGTCGAACGGGCACTGACTTCGGTGGCGAGATCGGCGTTGGCATTGGCGTCCATGCGGTCCACCAGGGTGGCCAGCTTGATTGAGCCACTGGGGCTGCGGAAAATCACTTCGGCATTGTTGGCCGACGAGGGGTTCGTGAAGGTGAACCGGGCCCGGGTCTCGCCCGAAGTGGTTTCGATCCTGTCCCAGGTGCAGGCGGCGGCCCGGCCGTCGACACTCGCCTGGAACTGAGCTACCACGCTGGCGTCGAGCGTCCCGGCCAGCGCCGGCAAACCGACCATATAGCCACGGGCGAGCTGCAGAAAGGACATCGGCGCCATGGCGACCGCCGGATCCGTCTCACGGGGCACAACCATCGTGCCGGAGGTCTTGCCGCTGCCGGAAGCGCCGGTGGGGGTGGCACTGGTGCAGCCGAAGCCCAACAGGCTGGAGAGAATGAGGGCGGCGGTGATAATACGCATGATGGCTTCCTCGATGACTGGTGCGACTGTCGATGCTGGCGACCACCCGGGGGCGGCGCTGTCAGGGGCACCGCCGATGCATGACCGGTTATACGGTCGGCACAGGGACCCAAGCACTTTGTAACACGTTATAACAATATACAAAGTGCCGTGCAAGCCCTGACAGATACCAGGTCGTGGGACTCGCCCCGACGGACGGCTGCTTGTCGGCCCCGCAGTAATGAAGGGAACCTGGGACGATAATGAGCATGTCGCGTCCCGCCGCCATCGGCCGGACCCCTCAATGGAGCGAGACCCACATGGATACAGGCCACCATCTCATCCTATTCGACGGCGTCTGCGGCCTATGTACCCGTCTCACCCGCTTCGTCCTGCCGCGGGATCCAGGCGGGATTTTCCACTTTGCCTCGCTGCAGAGCCCGTATGGGCGGGCGGTGTTACAGCAGTACGGCAAGAACCCCGACGATCTCGACACGCTCGTCGTCGTCCGGGATTACGCCACGGCCGATGCCCGTTTCCTAACCAAATCCCAGGCGGCTCTGACGGTCCTGGAGACCATTGGCGGCATCTGGCGGTCAGTCGCGGTCTTCCGCATCCTGCCGGTGTCCTGGCTAGATCGGATTTACGACGTCATCGCCCGCTATCGCTATCGAGTCTTCGGCAAGCACGAGATCTGTTTCATGCCAAGTCCGGAAGAACGCAGCCGCTTCCTGGGTTTGTGATCCTGGGCGTCATGGTTGCGACCGATTAGTTTTTCATCCCGGTGCTGGCGACGCCTTCGACAAAATAGCGCTGGGCGAACGCAAACAGGATCAGCAACGGCAGCAGGGCAAGCAAGGCTGCAGCCATCAGGACGGCCGGCTCACCGCCATAGGCATTCTGAGTGGCGGCGATCATCTGCTGCAGGGTGAAGTTCTCGGGTGAACTGAGGTAGATCAACGGTCCGAAATAGTCGTTCCAGGCCCCTTTGAACCCGAAAATAGCCAGCGTGGCCAGGGCCGGGCCGGCCAGGGGAAACACCACCTGCGTGAACGTCTGGAACGGGTTGCAGCCATCCAGCGTGGCGGCCTCGATGATTTCGTCCGGGATCGTCGCAAAAAACTGTCGCATCATGAAAATCGCAAAGGCCGAGCCCATCCCGCCGGGAACGATCAACGGATAGAACGTGTCCACCCAGCCGATCTTGGCGAACATGACAAACTGCGGAATCAGGGTGACGATCCCTGGCAGCATCATCGTCGCCAGCAGGATGGCAAAGATCCGCTCCCGGCCCGGGAACGTCATCTTGGCAAACGCGTAGCCGGCAAAGGCCGACGTCAGCAGGCCGGCCAGCGTCGAGGGGACGGCGATCAGCAGCGTGTTCCAGGTCCCCCGCAGGAGATCCACCTGGGTGATCGCCTTGGTGTAGTTCTGTAGCGTCGCCGGCTGCGGCAGCCACCGCATCGGCATCTCATAGATCGCATTCGGCATCTTGAGACTGGTACTCAGCAAAAAGACGAATGGCAGCACGATTGCAAAGGCCACGCCTCCGAGCAGGAGGTAGGCCAACGCATGCAGCAGGCTTTTCGAGAGAGGCTGGCGTGACGCCATGTCACCATCCTTTTAGGTGTAGTGGACCCATGATTTGGCCACCCGGAACTGGATCCAGGTGATGAACATGATGATCACCGCCAAGACCCAGGCCATGGCGGAGGCGTAGCCCATCTTGAAATACTGGAAACCGTTCTGATACAGGTAGAGCATGTACGTGGCGGAGGCATACTCCGGACCCCCCCGGGTCATGATGTAGATCGCATCGAAACTCTGCAGCCCGCCGATGATGCTGATGATGGCGATGAAAAAGGTCGTCGGGCTGATCACCGGAAACGTGACGTTCCAGAACCGGTGCCAGGGGTTGGCGCCGTCGATCTGGGCGGCTTCGAGCAGGTGCTTGGGCACGGCCTGCAGGGCGGCCAGGTACAACACCATGTTGTAGCCCAGGTTGCCCCAGATCCCCATCATGATTAACGAGGGCTTCACCCACATCGGCGTATCGAGCCAGCGGGGCGGATCAGTGATCCCGAATTGCTGGAGATAGGTGTTGATCAGGCCGTAATCGGCGTTGTAGATCCAGCGCCAGAGCAGGGCCAAGGCCACGATCGAGCAGATGGACGGCAAAAAGAGCACGGTGCGGAAAAACGTCTGGAACCGCAACTGCTGATTGAGCGCCAAGGCCAGCAGCAGGGACAGGGCCATGCCGATGGGGATGCCGATCATGTAGTAAAGGGTGTTCCACAGCGTTTTGCCGATGAACAGGTCGCTCGTGGCTAAGCGCTGGTAGTTGTCCAGGCCCACCCAAACAGGCGGTGACAAAATCTCGTATTGCGTGAAGCTCAGGTAAAACGAGGCGATCATCGGGCCTAGACTGAACAGCAGGAAACCCAGGACCGGCAGGGCGATGAAGCCATAGGCCCAGAGCCGGTCTGCCTTGGCGACGCTGATCAACGGTGGCTTGCCGGTCACTTGAACGCCTCCGGGTTGTTCTCGCGCATCGCCTGATTGACCATCGGCGAGATCTCCGGCAACAGACCGCGGGCCGTCCGCTCGCCCCGCCAGACCTTGCCGATGAAGTTAAAGAAGACATCGTGCCAGAACGTGTTCGGCGTATCAGTCCAGGGCCCCGGGCGGCTGGTCAGCGCCGAGTCCAGAAAGACTTCGGGATGGGCGGGACGCTGGCCGGGCTGGCGAAAGACATCCGTTTGGGCCAGCCACATCTGATTGGGCACCTGCAGGCCGGATTTGGTCATCGCCGTCTGGCCATCGGGCCCGGCGAGGTACTCAACGAGTTGGAAAGCAGCCTCCGGGTGTTTCGTCTTGGCATCGATGCCGAATCCGACGGAACCGGACCACATGATCGACTTGCGGCCTGGCACGGGGATCGGTAATGGGGCCACGTCCCAATCGAAGCCGAGGCTGCGGTACCGGGGGACCATCCACCGCCCGTCGACGTGCATGGCCGCCAACTGGGACTCGAACAGCTGACCCGGACTGGCTGAACCGGACTTGCTGCCGTCCGGGGCCACTTTGTGGATGAGGCCGAGATCGGCACACCATTGGATGGCGCGGATGCCGGGTGCCGAGGCCAGGGCCCACGTCCGTTTGTCGGGACTGATGATCTCACCGCCGCTGGACCAGACAGCCGATTCGTACGGATAGCCGGAGATGCCGTAGTGGTTCACGGTGTTGTCTTTGAAGCTCAACCGCTTCCAGACGGCGATGGCCTGATCCCACGTCATCGGCACCTTGGGATCCGGGGCGGCGATGCCCCGCTTGCGCAGGACGTCCTTGTTGTAGAACATCACGTTCGGCCCGATGTCCTTGGGCAGACAATAGAGGCTGCCGGCCTGAAGGCGATGGCCGTCCCAGCGGAAGCGTTTCAGCGAGCTGGGCCAGATGTCGGCCAGGCGGATGACCTTACTCTTCGCCACCCAGGGATCGAGGTTGAGCAGGACGTGCCGGCTGGCGAGCTCACCGAAGTTGCCATCCGGTACGTAATAGACGTCCGGCGAGATGCCGGCCACGATCATCAGCCGGACCTTGTTGTAATAGTCGAAGCCGACGCCGGGGATCTGGGTGTAGCGCACCTTGATCCCGGGATGGGTCCGCTCGAAGGCCGCCACCACCCCGCTGACGATGAGCTTTTCTTCCGGGCCGCCCCAGCCCGTCAATGAGACGGTGACCGGTGCCGCCGATGCGCCTAGGGCCGCGCCGAAGACGCCGGCCAAGGCAATCAGTCCGATACGCGCCCTTGCTTGCAACCAACACCCCACGGTTGCACCATCGCAACCCTTTTCACATGGCCCTGCATCCCGTACGGTAGGCAAGGACTGGCTGTCAGCATACATCGAGATCTATGCAAACCCTGTCTTTCGCCGCTGACCGTGCCAACGGAGACCGTCTTTGCCAGCCCGTGCAATCTCCCCTTTGCCCATTGAAGACCGAGACACCGCATGACCATACGGCAGCACCTCAGCTTGGACGGATTTTGGACCTTTGCCACGGATCCCCACGGCATCGGCCAACGGGAACGGTGGTACAACCTGACGGGCTTCGCCCGCACCGTCACGGTCCCAAGTCCCTGGCAGATCTATGGCGACGACATGATCGCCTACACGGGATACGGTTGGTACCACTGTGTCGTGAACGTCCCGACGGACTGGCAGGGGAACGAGGTCATCGTCCGCTTTGATGCGGTGGACTACGAGGCTACCGTCTGGCTCAACGGGCAGTTGCTCGGTGTCCACGAGGGCGGTTACGAGCCATTTGAATGGCTGCTCGACCGACACCTCAACTGGGACGGCCCCAACCACCTCGTGCTGCGCGTCCTCGATCCCAAGGACAACTCCGAGATCCCCCATGGCAAGCAGGGGTCCTGGTATACCCGGGTCAGTGGCCCCTGGCAGTCGGTGCATTTGCAGGCGAGACCGGCCGTCCATGTCCGCTACCTGCATGTCACGCCCGACCCACAGCAAGCCCACGTGACGGTCGCCGTGGCGGTCGCTGCCCCGGACGGGACCCCGGTGACGGTGACGATCACCGATGCCACCGGCACGCAGGTGGCGACGGCCACGGCAGAGGCCAAGGACGGTCGGGCCGTCGCTCGGATCGCCATCCCCGACATGGCCCTCTGGAGCCCGGAGAACCCACGGCTCTATACGGCCTGCGCCGCCGTGGGGACCAACCATGAGGAGGCGCATTTCGGGATGCGCTGGGTCGAGCGGCGTGACGGGTTGATCTATCTGAACGGGACGCCGTTGTACGTCCGGGGGGCACTGGATCAGGCTTTCCACCCGGAGTCGATCTATCGGGCCTCGTCCGTCGCCGACATCGAACGGGAGATCGGGCTGGCCAAAGCCATGGGCCTGAACCTGTTGCGCAAGCACATCAAGGTCGAAGACCCGCGGTACCTGGATGCCTGCGATCGTCTGGGCATGCTGATCTGGGAAGAGCCGGCCTGCTATGCCAAAGACACGCCACAGGCCCGGGCCCGGTTTCAGCGGGAGGTTGAGGCGATGATCGCCCGGGACTACAACCATCCCAGCATCATTGCCTGGTCGATTTACAACGAGGAATGGGGCCTGGAATGGCGTCTCTGGCAGGACACGGAAAAGCAGGCACACGTCGAGGCCCTGTTCGATCATGCCAAACAATTGGATGGCACCAGGCTGATCTGTGACAACTCCGGCTGGGCCCACGTCAAGACGGACCTGAACGACTGGCACCGCTACTTCGTCCTGCCGGACCAACAATCGGCCTGGACTGCAGATTTGACCGTCTGCGTGGAGCAACCGGCGAAGAACTTCGTCGCCGGCCGGGCCGACAATGCCGCCGGCGTGCCGGTCCTCGTCTCGGAATTCGGCAACTGGGGCTTGCCGGAAATCTCCCGGATGACCGACTGGTACGGTCGCCGGCCCTGGTGGTTCGACGCCCAGTGGTCGGGTCATATCGAGGCCTTCAAATACCCGGCAACGGCCGAGCTTCATTTTGTCACCTATGACCTCAAACAGGTCTTCGGCACACTGGACGCCATGGCCGTCGCCTGCCAGCGCCGGATGATGCGGTCGCTCAAACCCACCATTGAAGCGATGCGGCAGCGTCCCGACCTGGCCGGCTACGTCGTGACGGAGTTGACCGACATCGAATGGGAAGCGAACGGCTGGCTGGATTACTTCCGTCAGCCCAAAGCGGGCTTTGCGCAATTCGCCTGGTTCAATGCCCCGATCGTCGTCATGATCCAGGTACCCCAGCACAACCTGTGGAGTGGCGATACCGTCACCGGCACGCTGTGGGTCTCAAACCACACCGCCAACGCCATCGCCGGCACCATCGGCTGGCAGATCACCGATGCCGATCATGCGGAACTTCAGGGCGAGGTGGCGGTGACGATCCAGGCGTTTGCCAGTGGACCGGTGGGCACCGTTTCAATCACGCTGCCGGCGGTAACGGACTCGCAGCGACTGACGCTCGCACTCATGCTCCGGCAGGATGGCGAGACGGTTGCCCGCAACGAGGAAGAACTGACGGTGACCGGCCGGCAAGCCCTTCAGGTGGCAGCCAAGCCGACCATCACGCTGCAGGGCGGCGCAATGCCGCTCCACGCAGGCTTGATTGCGGCCGGTGTCCAACTGACCGATGCCCTGGACTGCGCAAATCTGCTGGTGACGACCTCGCTGGACGCGGTGGCTCGGGCCCGGCTCGACTTGGGCGGCAACGTGTTGTTGTTGGCGGAAGCCGGCGAAATGGTCCCGGACAAGGGGTTTCTCTCGTTCCGCCGTTTGTCGCGGGGCGAGAGCTGGGATCGGGCCTCGTCGATTTTCTATGCCAGGCCGGATGCCTTCGGCGCGTTGCCGATCGGTGGGGTATTGGGCTGGGAATGCGAGCATCTATTCCCCCACTACCTGGTCCCGATCAGCCCTTACCTACAGGATTTTAACGGCCGGGGCATCGAGCTGCCGAGCAATCAGGCCGGCGTCGATCCCCAAGGCGTGCTGGTCGGTTACTTCGAAGGTTGGATCGGCAAATTCGGTGCGGCTGTCCTGCGTCTCCCCTATGGCGAGGGTAGCCTGACCGTGACGACATTGCGCCTGATCGAAAATTACGATACCCAACCAATCGGAACGGCCCTCCTGCACGAGTTGCTGACGGTGGCCTGTCTGCCATTGTAGTCACTTGCACTGCCGAGGCACCGCAAAGCTTCCCATGATGGTTAACTTTCCCGGGCTTCCCGGGTGCCGGCACACCGG
>JACMPN010000661.1 GCA_014377495.1 Candidatus Sericytochromatia bacterium | reverse complement strand
GTGCGCATGTAATCCCCGATCAGGCCCAGGCTGACCATGATCGTCAGCAGGCCGATACCGATTTTGATCGGCATGCCCAGGAACAGCACCTGCAGCTGCGGCATCGACTGGGAGATGATGGCCAGGACCAGATCGACCAGCGCCAGGATGCCCCAGATGGGGATGACCAGGATAAAGGCGACCAAAAAGATCTGCGATGTCAGCTCGACGATGCGGGCGATGATCACCGGCGACAGAGCCAGGGACCCGACGGGCACGTGCTTGAAGCTGCGCCAGAACGCCGCCACCAGCCAATGGTGCCCGTTCAGCGAGAAGAAGACGAACGAGGCGATCAGGAAATAGAACTGCCCGATCAGGGCGACCTGCCGTTCCGCCGCCGGGTTAAAGACCTGGGCCATGCCGAAGCCCATCTGGATGCCGATCAGTTCACCGGCCAGATTGGCCCCTTCAAAGATGAGACTGGCCGCAAAGCCGATGATCAGCCCGGTGCCGATCTCCGACATCAGGGCGATCAGAAAGCCGCCCCAGGCCGTGGGGATCACGGGGGCCCCCGCCTTGAGCATCGGCAAAATCATGATCGTCAGCAGGAAAGCAAAGCCGATCTTGACCGGCGGTGGTACAGAGCCAGCCCCGAAAATCGGCAGCATCATAAACAGGGTCGTCGCCCGGACCAGCACCAGCAGGAACAGCGGCAGGGCGTTCTGCAGTTCCGTCAGGGCGGTGGCGGTCACGGTCTAGCGGACATACACAGGGATGTCGAGAAAGAGCCGGGTGACGAACTCCTGGAACGTGTGCAGCATCCAGGGCCCCATCATGACGAGGACGAGGATCGTCGCTGCCAGCTTGGGGATGAAGGTCAGGGTCATCTCGTTGATCTGGGTGACGGCCTGGAACAGGCTGACCATCAGACCGATGACGGTGCCGGCGATGAGCAGCGGACCGACGAGCTGCACCGCCACCCAGATGGTCTGGGCGCAAATCTCGAGGTAGACGGTCTCCGACATGCGGCGGGCCTAGCCGAAACTCGTGACGAGGCCGCGCGTCAGCAGATGCCAGCCGTCCACCAGGACGAAGAGAATCAGCTTGAACGGCAATGAAATCACGGTGGGCGGCAGCATCATCATGCCCATGGACATGAGGGTGCTGGAGATGACCATGTCGATGATCAGGAAGGGCAGATAGACGATGAAGCCGATCGTGAAGGCCGTCTTCAGCTCGCTGGTGATGAAGGCGGGGATCAGCACGTGGGTCGGCACGTCGGCAGGCCGGCGGGGGCGGTCCACCTTGGAGAGATGCACGTAGAGGGCGAGGTCCTTCTGGCGGGTCTGGTGAAACATGAAGGTCCGCAACGGGGCCAACGCCCGCTCGATGGCGACGTCCTGCTTGATGCGATTCGCCAAAAACGGCTGCAGGGCATCGTCGTTGACCTGCTTGAAGGTGGGGGCCATGACGAACATGGTCAGGAACATGGCCAGCCCGACGAGGACCTGGTTGGGCGGGGCCTGCTGGGCGCCGATGGCCTGCCGGACGAAGCCCAGGACGATGACGATGCGCGTGAAGGCCGTCATCATCACGAGGATCGTCGGGGCCAGGGCCAGCACCGTCATCAGGATCATGATCTGCAGACTGAAGGCGATGTCCTGGGGCTTGTTGGACTGCTCCAGGCCAAAGGTCATCTTGGGCAGCGGGATCGCCGTCTGGGCATGGGCGGCCACGGTCCCGATCGCCAGCAGTGCCATGATCAGCAGGCTGTACAGGGCGTACCGGCGCAAACGGACGGTGGATGGGGCGGTTGGGGCAAAATGCATGGATGGTTGATTTCATGGCAACGGCGGTGAGGCGCCGTCTCCCGACGCCTGGGGCATTATAGCACTCACCCGGGAGCCGCATGGCGGTGCCAACAAGCCCTTGGCCAACGGTGGCCGTGGCGGCCCGATGGGTTTGGCGGCGCTGTCCCTATCAGGTCACAGGCCGAGCCCATCATCCTAGTCGATGGCCGTATCGTCACGCTGGCATAGCCGGATGGTGATGGCGGCATGGCCGACCCTGTGCCAAGAGAAAGGATGACCCATCATGCCGGAGGGAACCAAGACCGACCCGAGTGGCTGGAGGCGGCCACAGCTCGCCGCAGCCCTGATGTTGAGTGCGGCGATTTTGGCGCTGCCTGTGACAGCGCCCGTCGCTGCCGCGCCCCGGATGGCCCAGCCAGAGCCGCAGATGCAGGCCGTGCTGGACGCACTGGCGGCACTCGGCGGCAAGCCGATCGAGACATTGGCCCCGCAGGCAGCCCGCAAGCAGCAAGGGCCGGCCGATGCCGTGAAGGCGCTGCTCAAAAAGCAGGGCAAATCGACGGCACCCGAGGCCGTGGGCAAGGTGGAGAACCGCACGGTGCCGGGTCCCCTTGGGCCGATTCCCGTGCGTGTGTACGCACCGGCGGGCTCAGGACCTTTTCCCCTGCTCGTCTACTTTCATGGCGGCGGTTGGGTGATTGGCAGTCTGGACGGTTACGACTCCTCGTGCCGGGCCCTGACCAATGCCGCGCAGTGCGCCGTCGTCTCCGTCGACTACCACTTGGCCCCCGAGCATCAGTTCCCGGCCGCACACGAAGATGCCTACGCCGCCACCCAATATGTGATGGCCCACGCCGCCACGTTCAACGGAGACCCCAAACGCATCGCCGTCGGCGGCGAGAGCGCCGGTGGCAACCTGGCGGCGGCGGTGGCCCTGATGGCCCGTGACCGCAAAGGGATGCGACCCGTCCATGAACTGCTGGTGTACCCGATCGCCAACTATGCCACTGACTCGCCCTCGTACCTGGAGAACGCCAACGCCAAACCATTAAGCGCTGCCATGATGGCCTGGTTTTTCAAGCACTACCTCCGGTCGCCGGCGGACGGCCAAAACCCCCTCGTCTCACTGCTGAAGGCGAAATCCCTGCAGGGTCTGCCGCCAGCGACGGTCATCGTGGCCCAGATCGACCCGTTGCGCAGTGAAGGCGAAGCCTATGCCGGCAAGCTCAAAGCGGCAGGGGTGCCCGTCCACACCAAGCGCTATGACGGTGTGACTCACGAGTTCTTCGGCATGGGTGCCGTCGTCGACAAGGCCAAACAGGCGGTTGGCATGGCGGCAACTGACCTGCGTGCAGCCTTTCGGCGGTAGGTGGCGGGGCCTGGCCCGGCGGTGAGCCAGCCGGGCCCGACACCTGCAGGATGCCAGTTGGTGCCTCGGAGACCGTTGGGTTAAAAGGCGGTTTCGGCGCCATCGCCATCAAAAGCCGGATCACCGCCACCACCACATTTCTGGCACATGGCAGCTGCCAAGAAGCTGTCATCATGCCTCTTTTGTGCGAACAGACGAGCGCCTATGCTACGCTGCCTGTCCGATTCCGCTCGACGAGAAAGGACCTGCAGACCGTGCAACAGACCTTCAAATGGGGCACTTTGCTGGCATTGACCGCTGGCCTGATGGGCGCATGCTCGCCCCTGCCCGCACTCCAGCCCGGTGCCCTGACCGCCGGAGTCTTCACCGCCCCACCCGACGCCAGCGAGTTGAGTGAGCGGCAGCCGGTCTACCGCATCCAGGTCAAGGCCGGCACCGACATTGACGCCCTGTCCAAGGCCGGCATGGATATTTTTTCTGTCCGCAAGGGCACCGTCGAAGGCCGGATGACCGATGCCGCCCAAGCCGTCGCCAAAGAGCGGGGCCTGTCCCTGACGGCGATGCGCGACCCCTTCGATTCCCGCAGCCGCGGCTTGCCCGCCGGCTTCATGACCTATCAGGCCATCGTGAGCCGCTTGCAGGCCATCGCCACCGCCAACCCCGAGGTGGCCACGCTCGTCGACCTCGGCCCGTCGTGGCAGACCGTCCAGGGTTCGGCGAACCGCCGGATCCTGGCCATCCGGATCACCCATGGCCCGGCCGCCAAGCCCAAGGCCCTGTTCACCGCCGGTCACCACGCCCGTGAGCTGGCCCCGCCCGAGATCGCCATGCGCCTGATCGAGGAGTTGGTCGGCGGCTACGGCAAAAACGACGCCCTGACCAAGCTGGTCGACACCCGGGAGACCTGGGTCGTCCCCGTGATGAATCCGGACGGCCGGGTGGACGTCGAGGGCGGCAACGACATGTGGCGCAAGAACCGTCACACCTTCGCCAAGTCGGTCGGCGTCGACCTCAACCGCAATTACGACTCGCATTTCAGCGGCGGCGACACCAACCCCAACAACGAGACGTATCACGGCCAGTCGGCCTTCTCGGAGCCGGAGCTGCTCGGGTTGCGCGACCTCTACGCCAAAGAGAAGTTTGCCGTCTCGATGGATTACCACGCCTACGCCGGCGCCGTCATCTGGCCGCCGGGCTGGGATCGGGGCAACACCCCCGATCAGGCCGCCTTCCCCAAGATCGGCCAAGTGCTGACCGCCAAAAACGGCTACGACGGCGATACGATCGCCCGTCGCTTCTATCTGGCGCCCGGCAGCATCTGCGATTGGGCCTACGAGAAGTTCGGCGTCATGGCCTTCGGGGCCGAGATGGGCACGTCGTTCCGGCCCGCTGCCACCGAGCTGCCCAAGCTCTACGCCGAAAACCGGGATGGCGCCCTGCACCTGATCCAGATCGCCGACAACCCCAAGGGCCGCTAAACCGCCCCTGTCAAACGAACAGCCCGTCCGAACTTCGGACGGGCTGTTCGTTTGACAGGATCAGGAAAGCAGACCCATCCAGGCTATGGGTGGGACGCTTGGGCCGTACGCCCGCCCATGGCCGTCTCCTTCTGGCTGTTGCAGCGCCTAGTCTTCAGCGGGTTTACCGGCAGGGACCGTGGCCGAGACGGTCTGGTGCCGACCGGCCTCATCCTGAGCCCGGACGTGCTCCTGGTGGGTGGCGACGACGGTGGACGCCACAGCGCTGTAGCCCAGGCGACGGGCGACGTAAAGGCCGTTGGTCTCACGACCGGTGACGGCTTCGACCATCTTGTTGGCCGCCAGCGGGTTGCGATGCAGGAAACCGGAATTGCCGCCGACGTTCAACTCGATGAGTTTGAAGCTGCCGTCTTCCAGCTTCACGATGTCGGGGGAGAAGGCCATGTTCTTCTTCGCCTTAGCGGGTAACTTGTCGAACAACGCCTGGGTGAACGCTTCGGCCTTGTGCATGTCCTTGCGGTCGAGCACCGTCCGCATGACGCCCCACCGGTGACTGCTGGCGCCCGGCACGACCTGACCCCGGACGACGTGGACCCGGAACTCCTGGAAGGGCTGCACGTCGATCGGCAGTTCCTTCTTGGTGTAGCGCTTGAGATTCATCCGCTCCTGGATGACGACCGACTCCGGATCGCGCAACAGGTCGTCCAACATGCGACCGGCATGAAAGGGATGCGCCCGCATGATGCTCTGCTCGCCGTTCACCTTCTTGGCGTCGGGGATGAACTCGCGGTGATAGCCCTCGTACAGGGTTTTGAAGTTGCTCTTGTTCGTCGGCAGATTGCCGCCGGTATTAAAGTCCTGCACCCCTTTGACAAAAAAGCCGTTGGGGAACTTCTGGTCCAGGGCCGCCTGGAATTTTGTCAGGAACTTCGCCTGCCCCGTCTTGGTGGTGGGGATCTTCAGCCCCAGTTCCTTGATCACGTCCTTGGCCAGGACCGTCTTGGCCATCGCCGAGGGATCGGCCTTGTGGACGAGCTCGTATTCGGACCATTTGTTGTCCAGGGCGTCGTAGAGTTTCTGATTTTCGGTGCCGAGGGTGTGACCCTTCTCGACCTTGACGGGCTCCCAGCCCTGATCTTTCCAGACCGCCCCCTGACGGACTTCGCCCCGCTTCTGTTTTTCGCCCTGATAGATGATCTCCGTGCCGTACCAGAGCTTGTTCTTGCCGTCCCGCACCCGGCTCTCGAAATTGCCGAGGCGCTTGGCCATCCCCTCGCCCAACGACAGGGACTTGGCCAGTTTTTGGGTCGTCACCGGGTTCTTGTGGATATCGTCCCAGCAATGCATCGCCCGGGCAAAGCCGTTCTTGGTGACCTTTTGCGTCTCGGCGAATTCCGGATGCAGGTTCGTCCTGCGGGGCTTGGCAAAACCGGCCACCCAAGTCGCTGAGTTCGCCAGTTCCTGGGTCATCTGGGCCCCGAAGCTGCCATAAGCCCCGGCCGATGCCAGCCCGACAAGGGCTCCGCCGGAGTCTTTGATGGCACTGTGCAGGCTGATGGCCATGCCGGCGATCATCCGGGTGGGAAAGCGCAAAGGATCGTTGACCACCTGATGGAACGTGCCGACCGTCATGTCCTGGGCAAAATCGATGACGCCCCGACCGGCCTCGCGCCAGTGGATCGCCGCCCCGGAATGCTCGGGCGCCTTGGCCGCCTGGCCTTGGGACCGCTGGCTGAGGGCGTGATCCACCTGCGTGCGGGCCTGGCCCAGGGCGCCATCGGCGGCCGTGGTCAGCCCACCCTGCAAGCCCTGCAGCGTCCCGGCATCGGCAAAGGGCAGGAGTTCTTGAAATACGGTGCCGGCCTCGGCCGCC
>JACMPN010000660.1 GCA_014377495.1 Candidatus Sericytochromatia bacterium | reverse complement strand
GAGGGCGTGGCAGCCATCCTGGAAGGTCGGAAGCCGAACTTCCGGGGTCAGTAACCTATTGCCATAAAGCCCTGCAAACGGCTCAGAAAACTTGGTTCCCCCAAGGCGGGGAACCTTAAGGAGGGGGCCGCACGCACCGCACGGCGCTCAGGCAACGCGTTGCACCGACAGCGAGAGCCTCTTGGGGCGCCAGGCTGGGTCGTCCACCGTTGGGCGACGCCGGCGCCTCGCCCGTCTGACAGAAGGGGCACGCCGTCTCGGCTGCAAAATAGTGCCGCTAACAGGTGTCACATGCCCGCAGCGTCATGGCCATTTCCTCATCGGTTTCTACCATTCGGCTTGGGCCATTTTCGCATTGCCGCGGTTTATCGGGCGATTGTCCCAAAACATGTGCCGTGGCGCAACACGTCGGCCGGGTGGTCAAAGCCGCTGACTGGGCCGATTAGTTTGAAGCCCATTCAGGCAAGCCCACGATCATGGGGTGACGCCTGGGTTTAGACCGACCGTTGATCTGGGTAAGTGGAACGTAACGATGCCTTCATGAAATTTCATCACCGGAGGTAAAACCGCATGATCTCTGGCCCACACCCTCTCGGACAGCCTGCGACCATCACCAGGCCCACCGGCCCGTTCCCGCTGCCTGCCGCCGTCACGGTCAGCCAAACGATGAAGCAATTCACCGCCGCACTGGCCCCGTTGTCGCCACCGGCACCGGTCCACGGCAGCCTCATGCAGGATCCGGTGGCCTTTGCCGCCCACGCCGACGCCATCCACCAGAGCCTGATCATCCGTTTCGGCACGGATCCCCATGGCGTCTTGGCCGAGTTCGACGCCGTCCGCAACGCCATCCATCAGGCCTCGGGTTCCGGGGACTCGGCGCTGCTCCGGCAATTGCAGCAGAACCTCACCGCCATCGACGTCGTCAATGACGCCAGTCCGCCCGATCTCCAACTGGCCATCGGTGCCTGTCTGTATGCAGCCGACCAGGCTGTACGCGGCATTCCGTTGGCCGAGCCCGTCCAAAGCCCGCATGCCGAATCGCTGCCGGCCCCGGCGGCGCCAAATGTCGGCGCCAGACCGACGGCGCAGGGCCGCACCGTGCGCCTGGCGTCTGTGTATGAACTGCTCGTCCTGCCGGCGACCGTGTTTGCCATGGGTGCGGCCGAGCTCAGCCTGGCCATCATCGATCGCTACCGGTCCAACCCGAAAGCCGTGGCCGGGGAGTTCTGGTACATCGAGTCGGAGATCGCCATCCAGGGCCAGTTCGGCGGCGACAGGGTGTATCTCGACAAGCTGATCGCCAACCTATCGGCAATCACCAGCCGGGCCTGCGATGGGGCGAACATCGTGCCGGAGCTGCACCAGATGATCGCCCAATGTATCTATGCCGGCAAACGGGCCCTGGGGACGGATCATTGATCACTGTCCAGGGCCCGACCGGCGTCGCTGCCGGGAACTGTGCCGGTTACGCCGGCAGGGGATCGCCCTGTTTGTAGGAGGCGGTGACCTTGGTGTAGATACCGCCGCGCACGCCGAAGTCGCCGATGACGGTCATCGAGCGCGGAGACAGCCGGGCGACGAGGTCATCGAGGATGCGGTTCGTGACATTCTCATGGAAGATCCCGTGGTTGCGGAAGCTGAACATGTAGAACTTCAGG
>JACMPN010000659.1 GCA_014377495.1 Candidatus Sericytochromatia bacterium | reverse complement strand
GCATCGCCAGCGCAAACGAGGTGCCGCTGCTGTAAGTCACAGCGCCACTGCCGACCGAGGCGGTGTTCGTCGAGCTGTTCGCCCCGCCCCGGGTGATCGAGGCACTGTCGTCGGTCGACGAAAAGGCTTCGGCGGTCAGCTTGTAAGCACCGTTCGGCACGTTGGGAAAGGCCACGTCGACGTTGGCCCCGAAAAGCGGTTGGACCCGCACGGCATCCGGTAGTGAGATGCCGCCGGCTGTCGCCGCGAGTTTCAGGGTGACATGGTCGATATCGGCGACAACGGCCTTGGTCTGGAAGGGAGCAGCGGCCACCTGCAGGGCCACGCGCACCGTGGCCGTGGCGTCGGAATTGCCGCCGGCCGTCGGTGGCACGGCTTGGCAGGCGATCAGCAGGATGACCAGGATCAGGCTGACGAAGGTCTTGGTCACACTGCTACTCCACGTCGACTGGCGAACTGCCAAAGGTCAAAACGGTGCCCACTGAGGCCGTGGCGGTTGGGATGGGGATGCCGCCACTCCCGCTCCCACCGCCCGGTGCGGCTGGTGCGGCTGGTGGGACCGACGATGCCGGACTCGGGCCGTTGCCGTTGTCGGGGCTGGTTTCGCCGTCGAGAAAGCGCCGTGAAAAGGTGACGAGTCCCGCAATCGTCTCGGCCAACGGATTGGTCGTTGCCGGATTGTCGAAGACGACAGGCGGCACGGTGAGGGGCCCGATCTGCCAGGTGTCATGATGGTAGGGACGGGCGGTGGCCCGGAAATGGCTGGCGATGGCCAGTTGCAAATGCATGGCCGTCTGGCGCAGGCGTTCTCCAAGGGCCGGCAGACCCGCCGACGCGAGGGCCAGTACGCGGAAATGGGCGGCCGTGGGGAATTGGCGCACGGTGGCGACGGCAGCCCGCAGGGGGGTATCAGCCAGGTATTGACTGTCACAGAGGTCGGCCAGGCTGTGCAACTCCGCCAGCTGACCCGGCAAGGCGCTGGCGGCGGGGACCACCGTGAGCGGGATGGTGTCAGGCGCAAAAAGGTGGGCGACAACGGTGGAGCCCAGTGTGAGGGTGGCGATCGGGCGAGCCTGCTGGACCTGCAGTAACGCCGGCACAGGCAGTAGGAGCCGGAGAAAACCATCGGTCCGCCGGGCCGTAATCAGCAACGGCGTACCAACAGGCAAGCTCTCGGTCAGGATGATGCTATATCGGCCATCGACATCGGTGGTCGTGTCGCTGATGGCGATCGGGCGATGCCGCTCCGAGGGCACCGTCACCGTCAGGCTGGCATTGGCGAAGGGCTGACCGGCCAACAACGCCGTACCCTGCAGGCGGACGGGCTGGGCCGATCCAACTGACAGCGGAGCCTCGCGGGTGCTCCCCGGCTGGAGGTCGGCACGGCCCGGATCGACGCCGACTCGAACGGTCGGCGAACAGGCAACCACAGGTAGCCAGACAAGGACCAGCAAGTGGGGAAGCCTCATCGTATCGCCGCTGCCTTCGCTGGTGGGGGTGTGGGTGGACTTCCCGCATTGATCATGCAGGAAAAGGTGCCTCTAGGGAAAGGGGCAAGCGAAAAGTAACATTTTGCCAATCATCCGGTCGACCGTGGCCTGAACGTCAGCCTCGTCACCTGTCTGCACGACCTGAGCCCCAGCGCAGGACGGAAGGACCGCTTGGCACCCCATTTTTAACCGAAGGGCGACTCGGTGGCGGCCCCGACCGGACGGGCGACGAGGTCCCCGATGACGAGGGCGACGCCGAGGGCCAGCAGCCAGGTGATCAAGGCCCAGGACGACAGCCCGCCACCCATCAGGGCGATCAGCAGGGCCCCCATGGCCCCCATCGAGGCCAGCCAGCGCATGTGCTCGTCGGTCACCGGCGTGTCCGTCGCCGTATCCAACAGGCCCAGGGCAAACAGCGCCATCGCCGTCGCCCCGCAGACTAGCCAACGCAGCCCCGTCGGCACGGCCGGCTCGGCGGCATGGCGGATCAGGGTCAGCAACGCCGCCCCCAGGGCCGTCAGGGCCATCGCCAGCCCGAGGTGCCCGTAGACCCAGGTGGCGACCATCCTCATGCCACGCTTCAGGCGACGGCCCATGATGTTGTCGAAGTACAGCCACCACAGGCAAAACGAGAACCCCAGGGCGAGGAGACCGGCCACGGCGGCGGTCCGGGTCACGGCCTGGCCGGCCACCCCATTCGTCGCCGCCACCACCGACTCTCCCAGCACGATCAGCGTCAGCAGGCCAAAGCGTTCCGGCAGGTGCGATTGGCTGAGCCGGGGCAGATGGGCCTGCGCCTGAAAGGTGAACAGGGGCGTCGCCACCTCGATCAGACTGGCCAGGGCCCAGAGCCCGAAGCGGACGGGCCCGGCCACCTGGGTAGAGACCAGCCAGAGCAGGATCGCCAGGCCGAACCCGACCAGATACCGATGGGTCAGCGGTCTGGCCACCGGCGAGTAATAGCCACCTCTCCCCCACATGAAACAGATGATCAGCCGCAAGCCGACATAGGCGAGGGCAAACCCGGCGGGGTTGGTGGTCAGGGCGGTCGGGACGTGGGCGGCGACATTGGCATTGGCGGCCATCAGGGCAAAAATGATCAGCCGATGGCCGACATCGTCCGCCTCAAAGCGGTCATGGTAAAACGTCGCTCCGATCCAACTCCACCAGATCGGGACGAAGAGCAGGACGAAGCCAAGCAAGCCGACTACGGTCATGTGTTGGGCGAGATGGAGGGAGAGCTGGCTGACCGCCGCCACCAGGATCAGGTCGTAAAAGAGCTCCAGCCAGCCTGTGCGCCGCTCCCGGCCGAGGTCCCCGTCGATCCGCAGGCTGGGCGGCTGAAACCAGCGGCTGGCCATGGTGTACTCCCCATTTGACGGCAGGGCCGTCCGCATCACCGGACTCGGCAGCGCCGATCCCCCGGCCACATACGGCGGGTGACAGGGGGGGCCTGGCTGTCAGCGTGACATAGCCACAGGCCGTCGGCCGTGGCGCCGGACACGGGACCGGAACCTTTGAGCGCAGGTGCGGGGCGGCGGGCTCAGACGTCGCGCAGGGTGAACTGGTCGGGCAGGGTGTCGGTGAAGTTCAGCTGGCGGCTGACGTAAAAGAGATCGAGGGCCCGAGCGACGGCGGGCTGCGGCCGGTAGATGGCCAGCTCGCCACCGGAGGCGACGAGCTGCTGGCGCCAGCCCAACAGGCCGAGCACCCCGAGCGGGTCGATGCTGCTGACGTCCGACAGGTCGATGATGGCCTGCACCCCACCCTGATCCGCCAGGCGGTTGATGACCCGGCAGATCTCGGGGACCTGCTGCACGCTGAGGGTCGTCCCGACCTGTAGCACAATGAGATCGCCTTCGCCGACGATACGCATGGCGGTCCCCCTCATCCCATGGCCCTTTGCCGACCTGCGACAGATGTCCAGGACACTATAGCGCCCGACACAATTCCCGTCATTTACGTTTGGCTTGTCCCGTTGCCCGGAGCCGGCTTCAGGCGCCGACAGCGCGACACTGTGGCGGCGGAGGAGTCCCATGCGCCGAGTCTTTTGCGACGTGCCTGGCCGTCCGGGCCTGATCGCCACGTTGACGCTGAATCCGACCCTGGATGATGCCGTCGAGACGGTGTCGCTGATCCCCGACGACGTCAGCCCGGCCCGCACGGTGCGCATCGACCCGGGCGGCAAGGGCATCAACGTCTCCCGCACGCTGCATCGCCTGCGGGTGCCGACCATCGCCTACGCCCTGATCGCCGGGTGGAGTGGTCACCGGCTGCAGGATCTGCTGGCGGCCGAAGGGGTGGCGCACTGCCTGTCCCCCATCCCCGGCGAGACCCGGGTGAATCTGGTCATCACCACCACAGCCGACAACGTCCAGTACCACCTGCACTATCCGGGTCCCGGCGTGCGCCATGAGGACATCACCCTGCTGCTGGCGGACATGGCCGCCCTGGATCCGAAACCGGTCTTCTGGGTGCAGGGCGGCAGCCTGCCTCCCGGCGCCCCGGCGAACACCTACGCCGTCGCCATCCAGCAGGCCCACCGCCATGGGATCCCCACGATCCTCGATGCGGACCGGGAACCCCTGCGGTTGGGCGTGAACGCCTCCCCATACCTGATCAAGCCGAACCGGTACGAGTTGAGCCGGTTGGTCGGGCAGGACCTGACGACGCGTCCGGCCATGCTGGCCGCCGCCCGCAGCGTGATCGCGACCCACGGGGTGCAGATCGTCCTGCTCAGTCTCGGTGCCGATGGGGCCCTGGCCATCAACCGGCAGGAAGCCTGGGCCCTGATCCCGCCGCCCGTGACCCCCGTCAGCCGCGTCGGTGCCGGCGATGCCATGGTGGCGGGGATGGCCAAGGCCCTCGCCGCCGGGGAGACTCTCGTGGATGCGGCCCGCTACGCCGTCGCCGTCGGCACCGCCAAGGTCCTCAGCCCGGGGACGGCCCTGGCCCAGGTCGACGAAGTCCAACGGCTGCAAGCCCTGATCCGGGTGGAAAAACTGGATGCGGCCCAGTCACACACGGCATAGGACGGGGGAGTTTCACCTGTCCCAGAGGTCTGAGTCGCCAGCACCCCGCCTGCGCCGTGCCGCGCCCCGCGGGACACCCGGCCATCTCCGATCGCCAGAACGCACTCGTACCGGACAATGGATCCGCACAGACACCCCACATCCGCCCAGTGGCCCTAAAAATCGCCACATCACAGGCCGTGATGCAGCGTGCCAAGGCGATTGGCGTTCGTTTTAGCTTCCGTTGCGACGGGTACACTTGAAGGCACACACCGTGTCGTCCCGTGAAAGGGGATTTTCGATGGCCCGACCCGACGCCGACCGTGCCTTCGGCGCCTCGCCTGCCACGGAATCCGTGCCCCGATCGGGCCCGTCCCGCCGTGTCACCCTGCCATTGGAGCCGGAGATCGTCGCCCGTGGCCCCGGCGAGGCGTCCGGATCCATCGAGGACCTGATCGCCGCCCTGGGCCCGACGAACCTGCGTGTCGTCGAGCGCGTCCCGCACATGCGGCCCCTCGGCAAGTCCTGGTTTGAGCCCACCGGTGCGATGCTCACCCTCTATTACGGCACGGGGCCCGCCAAAGCCGGCGACGTCGCCGCCGGTGACACGCATGGGATCGGCGCCGGACCGGACGGGTACTTTGGGGCCGGCGTCTACCTCACGGGAGACACCTACACGGCACTGCGGGTCTCCGAAAGCGCCTGCGAACGGGAGGGCCTCTTCGGTTTCGATGCCTGCCACCAGCCCCCCGTTCCGATCAACCTCTTTGCCCTGCGGGCCAGTGTCGGCCGGGTATGCGAACTGCAAGCCGAAGCCGGCGTCCTGCGCCAGTGGACATGGGCCCAATCCGGCATTTATGAGCCCGAAGCGGTCCTGAAGCTGATCCCCGCCTTTTTGGCCGCCCACGGCTATGACACGGCCGTGCTCCGGGACGAGGCCGGACCGGGGCAGGACTACTGGCTGATCCCGGACCGCGACCGGCTCACCCTGACGGAGCACACGGTGCTGCTGCCGGTCCGTAACCTGCTCGGCCAACGCCATCAGACCCCCGGACATCCGATCCGCCTGGAAACCGTCCTCGCCCACGTCCCGCTGGCGCCCGAGGCCTTTGACGGACCGGTCCTCAGCGCCGAACGCCTCGGGCGCCTGGCGCAGTGGCACGGGGACCGGGCCTCGGTCAGCCCCCGGGAGGCTGTCCGCTTGGAAACAGAGCAACGCCAGGAGGTGCGCCGCTGGCTGCACGGGAAACTGCCGGGATCGCCGGCAGCGTTCAGCCGGGCCTGCCTGATGGTCGAGGGCTTGTTCGTGGAAGCCTCCCAGCGGACCGGCATGGCCCCCATCCGCTGGCAATCCCTGTATCAGCGGACCCAGGCGACGGGTGAATGGGACACGGAAATCGTCAGTCGGGTGACCGAGCTGCTCCTGCTCAAGCCCACCGCGTACGGCAGCATCAGCGAAACTCTTTACTGGGCTGTCCGACAGTATGTGCGCCGCTCAGGCTGGTAAGCCGCTTCAGCCACAGCCTGAAACCGTGGAGGCCCCTGACGGCGGGGGTCACCACCGGCGTCAGGCCGGCCAGGGCACGGGCCAGCCGCCGCACCCCGACGGCCAACGGGCCCTCCGG
>JACMPN010000658.1 GCA_014377495.1 Candidatus Sericytochromatia bacterium | reverse complement strand
GTCCCAGGTCCAGCCGGGCCGCCGAAAGGTGTGCGTCATTCCGCCGGGCACATGGTGCGGCTCCAGCACGAGGAGCCGCCTGCCCAACTGGGACAGCATGGCAGCGGTGGTCATGCCACCCATGCCGGACCCGATGACGGGGTCATTCTGTATGCTTCCGGCCGGTGCGGTGAGTCCGTCTGGCCTGGTCACGCACCAGCCGCCCGCAAGTCCGTTGGATCACTGTCCCGGAGCCAACGCGGACAAGACGCCTTCCCGGGGGAAGGCGGCTTGGCGAAACTGCGACAGTCAGGCGTGATGGACGGGCAGCGGTTGGGGCTCGTGGGAGAGGACGACGCTGGTCAGCGAGGCGCCGAGATGGCCGTCCGCCGCCATCACGTCGGCAGCGACGTAGATCTGATCGACATCGTGACAGCGGGCGTCCAACTGTTCGACCAGAGGCTCGACATAGAAGCGGCCGGAGGCGGAACGGATGACGGCCATGTCCTTGCGGTGGCGGTCGTCGAGGCACCCGCAGGCCGTTACGGCTGCCTGTTGCGAATCGAAGGTGACACGCCCGTCTCCCTCGATGCGGAAATGCCCCACCAGCGTGGACTGTCGTCGGATCACGGTCTGGAGCTGCCCCTGCAACGCCGTCCCGGTGCGGATGTGGATGGCTTGGCGGGGCCCATGACGGGCGACTGCGCCGACCTGGATGTCCATGACGTCTCTCCGTGCACGATAGTCACTGGCGATGGCGGCATCCCGACTCGGCAGCGATTCCTGTTGTGCCCGTCACGCCTGGTGTTTAAACCGCCTCAGGCGGCCTTGCTCAATTCATTTGCCAGATCCGTCACGCATTCCGGGCAGTTCTCCTGGTCTTTGGTCAAGTCTGTCACCGAAACGATGCCCACGACGATGTTGCCGTCGATGACCGGCAGCCGGCGGACCTGATGCTGCCCGATAAGGCGGATGGCGTCCTGCTCCGTGGTGTCCGGGGTGACGGTGATCGGGTCCCGGGTCATGACGTCCCGGACGGGCCGGTGAGCCGAGTCGACGTGGGCCATGGCGGGCCTCCCTTCGCACACGCGGGCTGTCCGACGCAGTGGCGAGGCGCAAGGCCGGCGGATCTCGGGACCCGCCGGGGGACGCTTCGTCCTCGTGGCGCCGGCTGCAGGCGAAAAAACCGCTACAACGTCGGCGCTGCCGCAGCATAGGCGACCCGAGACGTCCTGTCCATGGTGCCTCGCCCGGTCCCGGGGAACCCGGCGATCGGGGCCACATGCCCCCCAGCGGGCACGGCAGTCCCTCCGTGCCGCCCCTGACACCGGAGACGGTGGTGGGCAGCCTGATCGCAACAAAAGGGCGGTACACTGTCTGGGTTCTGAACCGGGTCGGCCGTACAGCGGCGTACGTATCTATAGAGGAGAGCTTCCATGGAGTTACTGATCGAGACAGGCGCATTGGCGCAGGCAGCGGACGAGGCAATTGTCGTCACCGTCTTCGAGGATGCCAAGGAATTCCCGTTGTCCACGGCTGCCGTGGATACGGCCCTCGGTGGCTCCGTGCGTGACCTGCTCGACTCGGGTGACTTCAAGGGCAAGCGCAACGAGACCGCCCTGCTGCGCACCGCCGGCAAGATCCCAGCCAAGCGGGTCCTGGTCGTGGGCTTGGGCAAACAGGCCGACCTGACGATGGACCGGACGCGTGAGGCCATCGGCAAAGCCGCCCGCCAGCTCAAGGACATGGGCCTGAAAACCTTCACGACGGCGATCCCCGGCGACGGCGGCAGCCTCAGCGCCGCCCAGCAGGGCCAGGCGATCGCCGAAGGGCTGATCCTGGGCACCTACGCCATGGACGAGTACCGCACCCAAAAGCGGGAAGATATCAAAAATCTCGACCGGGCCACCGTGCGGACGGCCGAGACGAACGCCGACTTCGAGGCGGGTTTCCAGACCGGCCGCAAGATCGCCGGCGGCACCGTGCTCGCCCGTAACCTGACGAGCCGGCCGGGCAACGTCTGCACGCCGACGATGCTCGCCCGCACGGCCGAAGAGTTGGCCGCCGAGTCGCATGGGGTCCTGAAGACCACCGTCTTTAGCTACGAAGAGTGCAAGACGATGGGCATGGGCGCTTTCTGCGCCGTCGCCCAGGGCTCCGAAGAGCCGGCCAAGTTCATCGTCATGGAATACAAACCCGCCAATGCCAAGGGCAAGCCGGTCGCCATCATCGGCAAGGGCATCACGTTCGACACGGGCGGCATCTCGATCAAGCCCGGTGCCGGCATGGAAGCGATGAAGTACGACATGGCCGGGTCGGCCGCCGTCATCGGCGCCATGAAGGCCCTGATCCATCTGCAACTGCCCCTGCACGTCATCGGCATCGTCCCCTCCACGGACAACATGCCCAGCGGCGGCGCCTACAAGCCGGGCGACGTGCTCGTCTCCCTGTCGGGCCAGACGATCGAGGTCGTCAACACCGACGCCGAGGGCCGGGCCGTCCTCTGCGATGCACTCACCTATGCGGCCCGCACTTTCAAGCCCGAGTGGATGATCGATCTGGCGACCCTGACCGGCGCCTGTGTCGTCGCCCTCGGCCACCATGCCATCGGTATGATCGGTACCGACAACGCCCTGATGGACACCGTGCGTTCAGCGGGCGACCTGACCGGCGAAAAGGTCTGGGAACTCCCCTTCTGGGACGAGTATCAGGACCTGCTCAAGTCGGACATCGCGGACATGAAAAACTCCGCCGGCCGGGATGCCGGGACGATCGCCGGTGCGGTCTTCCTGGGCAAGTACGTCGAAAAGACCCCCTGGGTCCACCTGGACATCGCCGGCACCGCCTGGGCGGACAAGGACAAGCCCTACGTGCCCAAGGGTGCCGTCGGCGTCGGCGTCCGGCTGCTGACAGAAATCCTGACCCGTCGTGCTGAGCAGGTCTCGAAGGGCTGATCGCACCCTGAATGCGGGCCGAACCCTGTCTCAGCGCCATGAGGCGCCGTCGCCAGGAACCGGCCCGCATCCAGGGCACGCTGAGCCCTTTGAGACCCACTCAGCTGGTTGCTCTGGTCACAGGCATGCCCCGCTTTCTCGTTTTTTAGTGTTGGGCAGCTCTCGGAGACCGCTCCGGGGGCTGCCGCTATGAAGGAGCTATTTCCATGGATCTGCAAGCCGCCCTCCAGGCCCAGGGCCTGACCCTGCCCCCCGCCCCCAAGCCCGCCGGCTCCTATGTGCCTGCCGTGCAGTCGGGCAACCTCGTCTTTATCGCCGGCCAGCTGCCGTTCGACAACGGCGTCGTCGCCGTCAAAGGCCACCTCGGTGCCGACGTCAGCCTCGAAGACGCCCAACAGGCCGCCCGCCTCTGCGTGCTGAACGCCATGGCTGTCCTCGGCGCCCATCTCGACGGCGATTTTTCGCGTATCGAACGGGTCGTCCGCGTCGGTGGCTTTGTCGCCTGCACCCCGGATTTCACCCAGCACCCAGCCGTGATCAACGGTGCTTCCGACCTGCTGGTCGCCCTGCTCGGCGAGGCCGGTAAGCATGCCCGGGCCGCCGTCGGCGTCGCCGCCTTGCCCCTGGGTGCGGCCGTGGAGATCGAGTTCCTCGTCCAGGTCCGGGGCTGAGGCCGGGAACTTTTATGGCCGCCGTCGGTCAACATTGCCAGCAAACGGCCATGCGGGTGATTTTTGTCAGACTTAGTCCCATCTGACCGTGAACTCGTCCTCCGTTGCCAAACAGGAGACCTGAGTGCCGCCGAGACTTTGTACCGGCGGTATCGACAGTCAGTGCATGCACTGGTTTGGCGGATGATGCGCGGCACAGCAGAAACGGAAGACCTCGTCCACGACGTGTTCGTCAGGGCGCTACGCGGCCTGAAGACGTTTCGGGGCGACAGCAGTTTCCGGACCTGGGTGCTGCACATCGCCACCAACACGGTGCTCAACCATCTGGACCGTGCGGATCGGGCCCCGTTTGCGGGCTCGCTGGATGAACCGCTGGCGGGCGAGGGCTCCGATCGGCGGGCAGACGTGATTGCCAGTCAGGCGCTCCGTCCCGAGGACGTGGCGATCAACAACGAGCTGGAAGCGGCCATCCAGGCAGCCATCAGCCGGCTGCCTCCCGCTTACCGGGCGGCCCTGATCCTCCGGGACGTCGAAGGGCTGGCCTACGACGAGATCGCCGTGGCCCTGGACATCAACCTGGGGACCGTCAAATCCCGCATTGCCCGGGCCCGGGCCCAGGTGCAGGGGTGGTTGCGGGACTATGTTTAGCGGGACGCACGGCGCCGGCGGAACAACGGGGCGCAACATGGATGGACCATACAACCATGGGGAGGAGGGTGCCATGCATCTGACGCTGGAGACCTTGGCGGCCTATGCTGAAGGCTTGTTGTCGGCCTCGGAGACCAAAGCCGCTCACACACACCTGCTGACCTGTCCGACATGTGGCGCCGGAGTCGCCGACCAGTTGGCGATCATCCATGCGCTGGCCCGGCTCCCGCAGCCGGTGGCCACCCGTGACGACTGGGACTCGGTGGTGGCCGCCCTCGGTGGCGACTGGCACCAGGGCGCCACCGCCAATCAGCCCCTCATCGCCGAGTCGCCGATGGCCAAAACCACCCGTCCCTATCTGCATCAGCAGAAAAACCGCTGGGTCGCGGCGGCCCTGTTGACCGTCGGGCTGGCAGGCGGGCTGCTCCTGACGTTCGTGCAACCGGCCCCGGCCGAAGACGAAACCGATTCATTCTGGCGGGAGCACCACAGCTTCAGCTCCCACAACAGTCTCAGCGGTCGCCATCTGTCGTCGTACCGTTCCCTGGCCGACACCCGGCAGATGAACCAAGACACACCATGACGCCTGCGCCCCGTCCGACCTGCCTGCGCCTGGCTACGGCTGCACTGATGCTGATCGGCCTGCAGTTGCCGATCCTGCCGGCCGTGGGCGCCCCGGCGGCCACAGCCGCAGGGACAGCCTCCAAGGCGCCCACGGCCGAGACGCTGCTGCGGCGCATCGTCCTCGCCCAGGCGAATCTGGAGTTCCAGGGCGAGGTGGACATCAATGGCGAAAGCGTCCTGACCGTCACCCACGGCCAAGGGCGCCGGCAGCGCCACGAACTGCATTCCCCGGCAGCCCTCGCCGGCGACGTCGTCATCGACAACGGGTCCCTCCGCTGGCACCTGTCGCCGCAGTCGGCCGAGGCCGACGTCAATCCCAGCGAGCAGGTGCCATTGCCGGTCAACGCCCGCCTCGCCCTGATCCACAAGAACTACGAGCTTGCCGTGCTGGGGGCGGCGCAGATCGCCAAATCGCCCACCTGGATTCTCGGCCTGCGCTCCCGTCACGAGGCCGGCATCGAGCACCGGCTCTTCGTCAGTGGCCCTGGCTTGGCCCTGCGGACCGAGCGCTGGCGTGATCGGAGCCTGGTCGACTATAGCGTCTTCACGTCGATCGACTGGAAACCCAAACTCACGCTGGCCCTCTTTGAGCCGACCCTGCCAGCCGGTGCCAACATCAAACCGGCAATCCGGATCCTGGCCAGCGGCCCCAGCACGGACAGCTTCGCCGGACGCCTGACCTTTCGGCCGCATTTGCCGAAGCAGCTGCCGAACGGCTTTCAGGTTGCCATCGTCCGTCTGTACAAGACCCGGGACAGCGAAGCCCCGACCGTCCATTGGCGGATGACCGACGGCCTAAGCAGTCTGTCGCTCTTTTGCCGGCAATCGACCCCCTGGCAGATGCCCAAGGATAGCCAGCCGGTCAACCTGGCCAATGGCGTCCAGGCCGCCCGCATGGACCGGGGCATCAACATGATGCTGATCTGGCAGGCCGGTGGCATGCGCTATTCCCTGGTCGGGCCCGTCAACCTGTCCACCCTGATCGCCACGGCCAAAGAGACGCTGCGCCCGGGCGTCAGCTGACCGTCAGCAACGGCAGTCCCACAGTCTGGCGATAGGCGTTGCGCAGGCGCACGAGGGCCGCACCCTTGTTGGCCACCGGCTGACCGTCCACGCTACGGACGGGGAGCACCTCGATCAGGGCGTTCGTCAGATACAGGCCGTCATAGCCGGCGATATCGATCGGGCATACGGCGACGGACCGGACGGTGAAACCCTGGGCTGCCGCCCCGGCGATAAGGGCCTCCCGGCTGATTCCCGGCAGTGCGAACGGCGAGTCGCCGACGAGGAGATCGTCGCCGATGCGGGCGATGAGGTTGGTACGGCTGCCTTCGATCCAGGTGTCGCCTTCCAGAAACAGCCCTTCATAAGCCCCGACAGTCTGGGCCTGACGCCCCACCAGATCATAGGCCAGGTGACTGGTCGTCTTCCAGGGCAGGCGGGGGTGGGGCACGTCCGCCACGGTGACGGCGGCGACGCCAACCGCATACGCTGCCTCCGGCGGAGCCGCATAGGGCATGGCCGAAATCAGTAGGGTCGGCCGATCGTCACGCTCACCCCGGCTGACGGTCAGTCGCAGGCGGGCATCCTCGTGGCCGTTGGCCTTCAGCAGCATGGCAATCGCTTCATTCAGGTCTGGCTCGGCCAGTGTCAGCGGGATCCCCAAACGGATCAGGGTCCGGTTCAAGCGGCCGAGATGGCGAGACAGGGCGAGCGTTCGACCGGCCGCGACGCGCATCGTTTCGTAGGCCCCTTCGCCGAGCAGGAAGCCCCGGTCATGGGGTGCGATGGCGGGCTGATCGGCCGATATGCAGGCGCCGTTCAGGTAGACAAATGACGCCATGCCGCTTTGATCCTTATAGACAAATTTTAATTTAATTCGTTATTATCATACCGAGAAGGCGAGACAACGAGGATGCGATGCCCCTATTGCCAACATCCCGAATCCCGTGTGCTGGAATCCCGCATTCTGGAAGGTGAAAGCGCCTTACGGCGGCGCCGGGAATGCCAGGAATGCCGCCGGCGGTTTACGACCTACGAACGTTTGGCGATGAACCCCGTGCTGGTCACGAAACGGGACACCAGCCGCGAGCTGTTCGACCGTCGCAAGCTCCTCGAGGGGATCAACCGGGCCTGTATCCATACCAGGGTGGGTGTCGCCGACATGGAGCAGGTCGTCGATGCCATCGAACAGCGGGTGGCCAGCCGGACCCGGCCCGAGGCGACGAGCGCCGAAATCGGGGAAATGGTTCTGGAAGAGCTGCTTCCTCTCGACGAAGTCGCCTATGTGCGATTTGCCAGCGTATACCGGCATTTTGCCGGGGTCGAGGACTTCATCCGGGAATTACAGCGGGTGGAACGGCTCAATGGTGCGGTTGTAGCCGGACCTTCGCGGCGGCCCGGTCCACCGCGGCTTTGATCTCGGCCCGGAACGTCCGTTCTTCCCCAGGCGTTTCGTAAAACTTCTGCAGCAGCGACACGGCATAGCGTGACGGCAGGCTGTTCAGGGAAAGGGCGATCACGTCCAGCATGCACTCCCGGCACTCGCAGGGGATGGCACCCTCGGCGCTGTACGCTTCCAACTGCTGAATCACGGCTCTTTCATTAAAATTGTTCAGCTCGGGCCATTGATCCAGGGGTTTGTCGAACATTCATAGCTCCCGCAGGCCTCCCAGCCCGATCCAGACGCTACTCAGGATACCACGGGGATTGGACGGGTTTGCGACTGTGGCTTGCCCGAAGGGCCTGCCATCGCCGATAATCAAGAGGTGACGCAGGAATGAAGCATGGATGCAGGCATGGACGCAGGCTACCTGACCCTCTCTGAGCTGACCCGCCTACTGGGCGTACAAGCCGCGACGGTCGACGAATGGATCCAGCAGCTCGACCTGGACATTCCGGGCGGGCCGGACGGGCAGCCGCGTTTCCCCCAGGCGGTCGTCTCGGTGTTCGAGACCGTCCGCAACCTGCGGGGTCAGGATCGCAGCTACGGCACCATCCAAAAGGTGATCGGTCCCCGCCGGACGGATCGCCGTGACCCCCTCGACGAGATTTTCTCGCCCGAACAACTGCTGCCTGCCCTGGAAAAGGTCAATCACCTGGCCCGGGACTATGCGAAGGCGACCTATCGCATCGGCCAACTCGAAGAACGGCTCCGCCACCTCGAAGAGTCCCTGAACCACGAGCGGATCGCCCACCGGCAGACGTTGGAAGACCTCCGAAACGCCAAAACTCGCACCCGCAAATAAGGGTTGGCCTGAGAGCGTCGTGGAAGCGCCCAGCATATTGACCCATCAACCAATGCGCTGCGGGTTTTCACAAGTCGCTCCCAGCCTCACCCCTAAAGCTGCGGCGTCATCACCTGGAACCGGTCATGGGCCTCGATGCCGTTGTAACCGCCGGCGATGAAGACCTTGGTACCGATCACCCCGGCCACACCGCCGATATGGTCCCGCTGCAGGACCGAATGCAGCACCCAGCCGTTTGTGCCCGGCTCATAGCGGTACACGGTGACCAAGGGTGCACTTTCGTAGCCGCCGAAGACGTAGAGTTTGCCGTTGTAGGTCGTTGCCATGCCGGCGGCCACCCGCACCGGCAGGGACGGCAGGCTGCGCCAGGTGTTCGTCACCGTGTCGTAGGCCTCCACGACGCTGAGGGCGGCGTTGCCCTGGGTGCCGCCGACGACGACGATCTCGGAACCCAACGCCGCCGCACAGGCACCAAAGCGGGGCGTCGGCATCGCCGCCATGCCCGTCCACGTATCCTGGACGGGATCATAACGCTCGGTCGTATTCAGTTCCGCCCAGTTTTCGTCCACACCGCCAAAGACATAAACCTGATCGCTGACCCCTGCCCCTGCCGCATAGACGCGCGCCTGCGGCATGTCGGCATGCTGGGTCCAGCTATCGGTGACGGGATCATAGGATTCGACTGACTTTTGCGGGTCGAAATTGCCGTCCAGACCCCCCAGCGCATACAGCCGGCCTGCAGCCAAGGCGCTGCAGAGGGCCGAGCGGGCCGTGAGCATGGCGGATTTCACCTGCCAGGTGTTCGCCGTCGAGTCGTAGACGAAGGTGTCGGCCGCAGCGTTCTGCCCCCCGCCAAAGCCGCCAAACACGGCAAACCGGGT
>JACMPN010000657.1 GCA_014377495.1 Candidatus Sericytochromatia bacterium | reverse complement strand
TGGCGGCCGAAGCCCTGGCGTCGCACGGCAACCCAACGTCCCTCGGCCCCCTCATGGATGCCCTGCAGCACGTCAACCGGGCCGAAACGAGCTTCGAGCGCCTGCGGGGTGTCGGCGCCGACAACCCGGACGCCCTGCTGAAAGCCCTGGCCGGCTACGGCATGCCCATGCACTGGAACAACCTGGCGAAACGGTGGGTAAAGGGCGTGGAACTGCTCGCCGGACCCAACACGGGTTTTCCGGACGATTGATCCACTTCTTGACTGAGGGCTGACCCGCTCCTGTGAGGCACAGACAAATGCGGATGCGATACTACCGTCACCCGCTTTGTGCCCCCTCAAGGAGTGACCATGCCCCGTCCCCGCCGTCTCGCCGCCCTCGTCGGCTCCGCCTGTCTCGCCTCGGCTCTGCAGCCGGCCGTCGCCACGCCCCTGACCTATCCGGGGACCCCCAAGGGCGACGTCGTGCAGGACTTCCACGGCACCCAGGTCGCTGACCCCTACCGTTGGCTCGAAGACGCCCAAGGCTCGGACACCCAGGCCTGGATCACGGCCCAGAACAAGCTGACCCGGTCCTACATCGACGAGTCGCCGGTGCGCCGGCAGCTCCACAAGCGGCTGACAGAAGTCTGGAACTATCCCCGCATTGCCACCCCCGTCCGGCGGGGCGAGTACCTGTATTTCAGCAAAAACGACGGACTGCAGAATCAGGCCCCGCTATACCGGCAAAAGGGGATGACCGGAAAACCGCAACTCGTGCTCGACCCGAACACGCTGAGCAGTGACGGCACGGTGGCCCTGAAGCAGACTGAGTTCGACAAAGCCGGCCGCTACATGGCCTACGGCCTCTCGCGCAGCGGCAGCGACGGGCAGGATTACCGCATCCGGAACCTGCAGACGGGCAAGGATCTGCCCGAGACCCTGCACTGGTGCCAGTTCGCCAGCATCGCCTGGGCAGCGGACAGCCGGGGCTTTTACTACAACCGCTTCCCCGCTGCGGGCAGCGTACCGGCCGACGATGAGCATGCCCACAACCGGCTCTATTGGCACAAGCTCGGCACGCCGCAGTCGGCCGACCGGCTGATCATGGAAAAGCCCGAGGACAAGGAGCTGATGCTTTCGCCCGGCATGAGCTGGGACGGACGCTACCTGTTCGTCAGCCTGACCCGTGGGACCAGCCCCCACAACCGGCTCTACGTCCGCCGGGAAGACGGCAAAAGCCCCTGGATCCCCCTGATCGACAAGGAGGAGGCTGAGTACGCCGTCATCGGCAGCATCGGTGACACGCTGTACCTCAAAACGAACGCCGGCAACCCCCGCGGCCGCATCGTCCAGGTCGACCTGCGTCGGCCGTCGGCCCCCGTCTGGAAGACGATCGTCCCGGAAACGGCGGACGTCATCGATTCAGTCACCCTGGTCGCCGGCGGCCTGGCAGTCACGTACATGCGTGATGCCCACAGCCTGATGCGCATCTACGACCGGGACGGCAGGCTGAAGCGGGACGTGAGCCTGCCGACGTTGGGCACCGTGACCGCGGTGTCCGGTGAGCCGGACCAGCGTTCCCTCTACTTTGGGTTCACGTCCTTCCTCTTTCCCACCCAGCAATACCGCTATGACGCCCAGACGGGGGCGCTCGCCGTCTTTGCCGCGACCAAGGCCTCGATCGATACCACGCAGTACGTCACCGAACAGGTTTTTGTGCCCTCCAAGGACGGGACGAAGGTGCCCGTCTTCCTCGTCCACCGCCAGGACATCCCCCTCGACGGCACGCACCCGACCCTCCTCTACGGCTACGGCGGATTCAACGTCAGCCTCACGCCGAGCTACTCGGCCTCCCGGCTGGTCTGGCTGGAGCACGGCGGCATCTACGCTTTGGCCAACCTGCGGGGTGGCGGCGAGTACGGCGAAGCCTGGCACGAAGCCGGCATGCTGACGCAAAAACAGCACGTCTTCGACGACTTCCAGGCGACGGCCGCCTGGCTGATCAAGCGGGGCTATACCCAAGCCAAGCGCCTGGCGATCATGGGCGGCAGCAACGGCGGGTTGCTGGTGGCCGCCAGCATGGTGCAGCGGCCGGACCTGTTCGGGGCCGTGATCTGCCAGGTCCCCGTCACCGACATGCTGCGCTATCACCGGTTTACCGTCGGCCGTTACTGGGTTCCGGAGTACGGGAGCGCCGACGCCGATCAGACCACTTTCCAGTTCCTGCGCGACTACTCGCCCTTGCACAACGTGAAGGCCGGCGTCGCCTATCCGCCCACCCTGATCACGACGGCCGACACGGATGACCGGGTGGTCCCCGCCCATGCCTACAAGTTCGCTGCGACGTTGCAGGCAGCCAATCCAGCCGCCGCCCCGATGCTACTGCGGGTGGAGACCAAGGCGGGACACGGTGCCGGCAAGCCGACGGCCAAGGTGATCGACGAGATCGCCGATATCGATGCGTTCCTCTTCCGCATCTTCGGGATGCAATGAGCCGGTCGGGAAACGACAATAGCAGGCAGGTTTTCAGCAGGCGCTGGCGAAAGACTTGACGCTGGGGGCCGGCTTCGGTAATCTTCCTTATGTCCATGCGAGAGCGTGTGCGGGAATAGCTCAGTGGTAGAGCGTCTCCTTGCCAAGGAGAAGGTCGCGGGTTCGACCCTCGTTTCCCGCTCCACGCCTTTCGAGCCCCTCAGCGGTCACAACCGCCGAGGGGCTTTCGGCATTTCGGGCCCCTTTGTCCAAACCCAACCCATCCGCCCCCGAACGCGCCGAGCAGCCCCCCGAACGCGCTAAACTGGCCACATGACCCGATCGATGTCCTATCCCCCCATCAAACGCAGCCTCGACATCCTCACTGCCCTGTCGGCCCTGATCCTGATCTGGCCCGTGCTGCTCTGTGTCGCCATCGCCATCCGCCTGGACAGTCCGGGACCCGCCCTGTTCCTCCAGCCCCGCGTCGGCCTCGGCGGACGGGTCTTCCGGGTCTTCAAGTTCCGCAGCATGCGCAGCGACACGGCCGGCCCCGTGCTCACCCAGGTGAACGACCCGCGCATCACCAAGCTCGGCCACCTGCTGCGCCGGACGAGCATCGACGAGCTGCCGCAGCTGCTGAACATCCTCCAGGGCGATATGAGTCTCATCGGGCCCCGTCCCGAGGTGCCCAGCATCGTCGAGACCTATCCGTCCGACTGGCGCCCCGTCTTCGACGTGCGGCCGGGCCTGACGGGCTGGGCCCAGATCCACGGCCGCGACGATCTCGACATCCCCACGAAGCTCGGTTATGACCTGGCGTATGTGGCCAACCTCCGCTTCGGGCTCGACTGGCGGATCTTCTGGGCGACGTTCCCGCTGCTCCTGAAAGGCGTCGGCATCAAGTAGGGCTGACCCAACCAATGCGACCGCCCGCACGAGTCCGTGTTCGGTCTCATGCTATGCCGTGGTGCTTGCCTGCTTGAGTCGCGCCGGTCCGGTTTGTTAGATTTGCAGACAGGTTTCTCCTGCTGCACCGTCTGACCCACCGGTTGCTCATCACCCCACTGCCCATCCAGTCTCATTGGAAAGCAGCGCGGGTGCCGACACCGGCGCTGCGGAGGGGGTTAGATGCAACCGTTGCGCGCCATGCTGTTCGACATGGACGGCACCCTGGTGGACAGCGTGCCCGCCCATGTGGCGGCCTGGATGCGGGCCCTGCGGGCCTGCGGGAGCCAGCTGACCTATGAGGCCGTACACGACCAGATCGGCAAAGGAGCGGATCAGCTGATCCCTGACCTCGTGGGCGACGAGCGCGCCATCCGCTACGGTGAGGCGGCTACCCGGCTGCACGATCTCATCTATACCCGCGAATTCCTCGCCCGCCTGCGCATCTTCCCCAACGTCCGGCCCCTCTTCGAGTCGCTGCGCAATCACGGCTGCCGGATCGCCATCGTCAGCTCCGCCAAGCGC
>JACMPN010000656.1 GCA_014377495.1 Candidatus Sericytochromatia bacterium | reverse complement strand
CGCAGGGCGGAAAAAATGCGCTGGGGGTCTTCGGCAGCAATGCCGACCGCCATTAGGTCCCCAGGGTGCAGGACGCCGTCCTTGCCGGCCATCTGCTGCAACGCCTGGCCGCTCAACTGGGGCTCATCGGCACCCGCAGTCAGTGTTTCGGCCAACGACCCCTGCCGGATCCGCCCGGTAAGCTCCATGCGCTAAAATCCTCCTGGCTTAACATGCCCTGTCCACTGTTTTTATGCCCCAAACCAGCAGCTTGAAACGAACAGCGGATCGGTCGGGAGGTGTCAGTGACAGGACGAGAGCCTGGACTGGCGATAAACTGGGGGATATCAGGCCGCTTGGCGGTGTAAAAAGGCCAGGATAGCGGCAATACCCTGCTTGGCCGCCGGTTGGCGTGCATCGTTAAAGAAAGCGTGGGGCACGCCATCGAAAAAGACCGTTTCCACCGGCAAACCGAGTTGCCGTCGCATATCCGCCAAGCACTCGGCGTGGCCGATCGGGACCAAGTCATCGGCGGTGCCGTGCAACAGCAAAAGCGGGGTATCGGTACGGGCAACGGTCACTGGCGAGTGCCTGTGCCAGAGGGCCTGATCGCGACTGCGGAACAGCAGTTGGCGCATCAGCCCGACCAGCCGGCCACTGAGAAACGTGAAATCATAAATGCCGAAGACACTGATGACTCCCCGCAACGTGTTGGCGGGAAAGGTCTCGGCGGCGAGCAACATCAGGGAGGCCCCGGCACTGGGGCCGAGCATGTTGATGCGGTCTTGGTCGAGATGGAAGCGCTCGGCCTGGCTTTGCCACCACGACAACGCCGTCTGGACGTCGTTCAGGGACTCGGGCAGTCGCCCCCCACGCAGGATCATCCGGTAGTCGAAGACCATCACGGCAAAGCCGGCTTCGGCCAGCCGGGTGGCCAAAAACCGCATGGGCTTCATCGTCCGGGACCCGATGACGAAGCCGCCCCCGTGGACGAGGACGACGGACGGGTGGGGACCGTTGCCATCCGGCAAATAGACATCGGCCAGAGGCGCAATACCGGGCTGACGCTCGTCCCGATAGCGTAGACCCGCAGCGGTGGGCACTCGGACAGCGAACGCCGGCGGGGTGATCAGACTCCACAGGGCCGGGAGGATGCCGCCGCTGGGGGCGCCAACGCCCGAAACCGTCGGTTGGCTCATCGTCCCTCCAGTGTTGCGATCAAGAAATTGCACCGTCATCGGGACCATGCGCCAAAACGGCCGCCCCGAACTCCGGAGCGGCCGTTTTAATGGTGTCGTCTACTTGGACCAGATGGTCTCGAACGGGCCCCAAATGCCTTTGGCGTCCTGAGCATGCACGAAGACGAGTTGCTTGGTGGCTGACTCGATACCCATTTCGGCACTGGTGCCGGTCAAGGCGATCGGTAGGCCACGGCCGGCGATACCCGGCTTGCCGACAAAGTACTCGGCCTTGACGGCACCCGGTGCCGACACGGACATTCCGCTCCGGTTGGTCTGGACGGTCATCGCCGGACCGAAGACGGCACCGGGGTTGTCCGCCACCTTGAGGGCGTGGAGCATCATCGGCCGGTTTTCGTTCCAGAACTTCGGCAACCGGCTGGACGGCGGCATGAAGCCGTCGCCACTGCCGCCCACCTCGACGGTGTAGGACAGGGTCTTGAATTTGTCGTAGACCCAATCGACGTCGTCGCCGCCATTCAGGTACATTTCGGCACCCTGGTAGGGCTCGTAGCCGGAGAGCTTGCCCAACTGGTTGCCCAGGGCGGCCAGCTTCGGCTCCGGCGGGGCGGCGTTCTTGTGATCCCAGGGCCACATGACGGCATTGGAATAGGCGTGGTAAGTCAGGTAGATGACGGGCGGATGCTTGGTCAGCAGGTCGCGCACCGCTTGGGTCTCGGGCTCTGAGAAGGCCGAAGCCCCACGGAACACGTCGGATTCGGGGTTGGCGCTGTCGCCGACCGTGCCCCATGCCGTGGCGTAGTTGCGGTTCAGGTCGACACCGATACGGCTCTTACCACCCGTCTTGACGTTGGCGTTCTTGCGCTGGTCCTTGCCGGCGACGGCGAGGACGTGGCCGTCAGGATTGACGAGCGGGACGATCCAAATGTCGCGGTTGTCCACGTCAGCGGTGACTTCTGCATCCTTGCCGTAGTTTTCGACGAGGTGCTCGGCCATCTTCAGGACCATCTCCGGCGTGGCGATCTCGCGGGCGTGGTGGCAGCCGGCGAAGGTGACGATCGGCTTGCCCTGGCCTTTGCTGAAGTGTAGGGCCCAGATGTCCCGGTTGGCTTTGCCCTGGGTCTTTTCCCAGGAGTCGCCGATGTCGACGAGCTCGGCGCCGAAGGCGGCACCCTGGCTGGCCAGGACCCGCAAACGGGCCAGGATCTGGTCGTAGTTGCGGTAGCCAGCGTCGGCCCGCATCCGCATCACGCCGGACGGCCGCTCGGCGACGGACATGCCGTAGTTCTTGGCGATCAGGGCTTGGGCTTCGGTGAGCGTGCCCTCGGCCTTCTTGGCTTTGACGTCGACAGACCAGACGTCCATGCCCGCTTCGACCATTTTGGTCAGCGCTGCAGCGTTGCCGTACCCGAGGGTGACGGGTTTGCGCTCGCTCGTGGTCCCGAACGTGAGGTTTGCCCAGCTCTGTGCATCGACTGCACTGTTGCCGCCGGGCATCAGCGGCCGTTCCTGGACCGCATTACAACCGGAGAGCACCAGCAGGGTCGTCGCCAGAGCGACAGAAAAAACACCCGGCGGCTGCAACGTTTTTAGGTTCAAGGGGCAATCCTCATTAACGGGACCTATCAGCTTCCTTCCATTATGTCTTAAGCCGGCCTTAACTTTCAAGCACTTAATTATTCCGGTCGAGCGGAGGTTGGCAAGGGGTGGGTGCAATCCTGGCGGATGGGCAGGCGCAACTGCCGTGCGTGGGCGTACGAAGCCTCCCTGTCCGCGACATGAAACTACCGCCGTCCCGGCGTCCCAGCCAGGCCAGCGGTAAGCAACTCAGCGTCAGTGGGCGATGATCGATCCCAACATGTTCCAGCCGGTGGCCGTCCGGGCCTGGACCTGGTACATGCCCTGGGTCGTGAATGTGGCATCAAAGGACTTCGTGTGATTCGCCGCCATGGCCATACACCGGACCTGGTTTTCGGGAAGCGGCGTGCCGCTCAGTGACAGGCGTACGATCTTGGCAGCGGCATCGACCTGGCAACTGGCGGCAAAGCTGTAGTCGCAGAAGTCGTACTGGCCACCCGACGCCTTGATGGCGATGTTTTGGCCGGTCTTGGCGGTGCCGGGGCCATCATAGCGGTCAAACTCGTAGACATAGGGGCCGACCATCTCTGTCGGTCCGCCAGTCACGGTGACTGTGCCCAGGGACTGGTAGAGACCGCGAACATCCATGCCTTTGACGGTGTATTGCCCGGGTTGGTCGACTTGGACCGGGAAATCAAAGGTGTGGGCGGCCTCGTATCCGGAGGCGAAGCATTGCCGGTTTGATTTACTGGCCGTGACTGACAGATGGATTTCCTGGCGGCCGGCCGGGACACTGGCTTTGACGGCGTAGTCCGTGGTACAGGAATCGTAGGCGCCGCCACCCGCTTTGAGGCTGATCGCTCCGGTCGGGACACGGTTGGGGCCGGTGAACTGGGTGAGGGCATAAGCGTTGCCGACTGGTCGCTGTGTGATACCGCCGCTACCAGGCCAGCTGACCCAGGGCCAAAAAGATACGGATGGCTGCGTCGGCATCCCGGCCGGTGGGGTGACGGTCGGGGGCAGGGTCATCCCCGTCGGCATGGCCGCCGTCCGCAGATCCACAGGACGGGGAGCCGGCGGTAAATCGGTACAGGCGACACCGACTAACGCGAGGACGCCCATGAAAATCGGGACACGCATGGTCAGACCTCCGGAGATCGTTGCGGCTGGGATCACCGAGCAATCGACGAGGGCATCGTCACTGCATCGGCTCTGAGCTTAGGCGGAGCGGCCTGGCAGACGTTTGCCCATTCCGGCCAATGCCGGGCGCCCCGGCGGTCAGGTGCCCAGACGGATCCCGCCGTCATGGCCAAAACGCGACGCAGCCACCCGTTTAGGGGTGGCTGCGTCCGATGTTTGCGCCTTTGGCAGCCCCTTAGTGGCAGTGCAGGTCCTTGCCCGGGAACCTGGTGTGCGGGACGAAGGGCTGCGGGGCGGCGCCTTTGACCTTTTGGCTAAGATCCGCAACGACAGCCGTCATCAGCTTCGTCCCTGCCGCCAGGAAGTCGAAGTTGATCGTTTCGTAGGTGTCGGTCTTCCGGTGGTAGTGCGGTGTCGTATCCCCGCCATTCCACTCTTCGCACAGCAACACCGACTTGAAGCCTTCGTTCGCCCACGAGACGTGGTCGGAGGATCCCGTGTTTACACGGCTCAAGGGCAGCTTCAGGCCATGGGTTTCATTGACGTGCTGATAGGTTTCCCAGAGGTCACCCTCGGGCCGGGCCACTTCGACCCGACGGTCGCCGTCATTGTCGTAGCCCAGCATATCGATGCAATGCACCGAGGTGATGTTCAGCCCCTGTTTCTTGTATTCCTTGGCGAGGTACTTGCTGCCGACCAGACCCAATTCCTCTTCATCGAACCAGGCGACCATCAGGTTGACCTTGCGATCAGGCATCGCCTTGAGCACCCGGGCGGCTTCCAGAACAGCCGTCGAGCCGCTGCCGTCGTCGTCGGCGCCATGGTTGCTGACGGAGTCCATGTGGGCACCCATGAGGATGTACTCGTCGGTTTGCGTCGGGGCCATCAGGCGGGCGACGATGTTTTCACCGTTCGTCCGGTACTTGTGGCGTTCGACGGTGTAACCCAGCTCCTGCAGGCTGTTGATGAGGAACTGCCGGGTCAGCTCGCGACCGGCTGTACCACCCCGCTCGTTGATCAGGGTGCCGCTCGGCAATGCCGACGTGCCCGCCAGAATGGCCATCGTGCGCTTCAGGCTGGCGATATCGACGCCGTCTTCGGGGCGCTGGAGGCGGTTCGTTCGGCTGGCGGCGAGTTGCTGCACAGACGAGTCCGGTCCGACTGGAGCGACACGGGAGACCATGCAACCAGCGACCATCAGGCCAGCCAACACCGTTGCAAACACTCGGGACTGCATGTCACACCCTCACGTCAGATCAATAAGCCATTCGTTTGCCAGAGCATAACTTTTCCTTAATTAAAACACCAGCGCCATCGGCGGTGTTTCCCGGCGGTATCGGGCCAGGCGGTGATTTTGGCCCTGATTCGGGCGTGTTACCCTGACGGCATGTTGCACATCGAATCGTGGTACGGCGAAGGCGAGCCCCTGGCAGAAGCCTTGGCGATTCGCATGGCGGTGTTTGTTGAGGAGCAGGCAGTGCCGCTCGACGAGGAACTCGACGGCAAGGACAGCGTGACCTTCCATCTGTTGGCCCGGTGGTCGGGACAGGCCGTCGGCACAGCCCGCCTCTTTCAAGGCGAAACGGCCAAAGTCGGGCGGGTGGCGGTCCTGGCGGGGGTTCGGGGCAAAGCCATCGGTGCTGCCCTGATGGGGGCCGCCGAAACCCTGGCCGCCACGCACGGGGCGACGCTGGTCGGCCTGGATGCGCAGACGACGGCGATCGCCTTTTATGAACGGCTCGCCTATGTGGCCGACGGTCCCGAGTTCCTGGATGCGAACATTCCGCATCGCCATATGACGAAGCGCCTGTTTAATCTCCCATAGGGGCAAGCCTGTCAGGTTGGCGATAGGGCGATCGCCCGAGGTGGTGGCCACGGGCCGGCAGCCATCGGACAATGCCACGGGACCAGGAGCCCGAGTTGTGACCGTATCCCCCACACCGCCCTTACCGATCCATGCGGTGCGCGATGAAATCGTGACGACTCTGTTGGCGCAGGGCCGTTTGATTTTGTCCGCGCCTCCCGGGACCGGCAAATCGACCCAGGTTCCCCAATTTTTCCTTGATGCGGCAGGACGCTCGCGGACAGGAGGCAAGATTCTCGTCCTGCAGCCTCGGCGCATCGCCGCCCGCAATCTCGCCCTGAGGGTCGCCTCCGAGCGCCAGGAGGCCGTCGGCACGACGATCGGCTACCAGGTCCGCTTCGACTCCAAGGTGCGGGCCGACACCGCCGTCATCTACCAGACCTACGGCATCTTCTTTCAGACCTTGGTGCGGCGACCCAAGGCCGACGATGTGGGGCTCGTCATCCTGGACGAGTTCCATGAACGCACCCTGGAGACCGATGCCGTGCTGGCCTGGCTCTGGCACCTGCAGCGGTATCACCGGCCCGAGCTGAAACTGATCGTCATGTCGGCCACCCTCGAAGGGGCTCCGCTGGCGGCTTACCTGGCTGCAGCGCCCGTCATCGACGTGCCGGTCCGCCATTATCCGGTGACCGTCAGCCACCAGGCCCCACTGCAGCAGGAGCACGTCGCCCAGCAGAGTTTGCGGGCCCTGAAGCAACTGGCCACCACGGGCATCGACGGCTCGATCCTCATGTTCATGCCTGGCGTCGGTGAGATCCGGCGGACCGCCGAGACGATCGGAGCCTTTTGCCGCCAGTTGGGTTTGCCCGTCCACGAGTTGCACGGGTCCATGGACGTATCCGCCCAGCAGCGGGTGCTTGGGGCGCCCGCCACGGCGGCGTGTGTCATCGTCTCGACGAACATCGCCGAGACGTCGCTGACGATCCCCGGTGTCACGACCGTGATCGATTCGGGCCAGGTCCGGCAGGCTGCGTATCACCCCGACAAGGACATGAACACCCTGCACCTCGGCATGATCAGCCGACATAGTGCCGTGCAGCGGACTGGTCGGGCCGGCCGGACGGGACCGGGGCGCTGTGTCCGCCTCTGGGGAGCCGGTGCCGAAGCGAGCATGGCCGAAGCGATGCCCCCCGAAGTCCTGCGCCTGGAGATGACAGGCACCGTCCTCGCCCTACACGCCCTGCAGGGTCAGGCGCCCCTGCCAGCCGAAACCGCTGCGGCCGGCGTGCCGTGGTTGACCCCCCCTGAACCGGACCGCTGGGCCAAAGCCGTGGCCTCGCTTTACCAGATGGGCGCCTTGGCGGCAGGCCGGGTCACGCCATTGGGACGCGATCTGTTGCGGTATCCGGTGCACCCGGCCCTGGCCCGGGTGCTCGTGTCCGCCAAGTCGGCCGGGGTGGCGGCCATCTCCTGTGCCATGGTCGCCGTCTTGGAGGGCGACAGCCGGTCGGTGCGTGGCGAGGTGGCGGACCTCTTCGCCTTGGGCCTGGAACTGGTCCGTGATCCCCAAGCCGCCTGGTGGGAACGGGACATCCGGGAAGCCTTTCGCCAACTGACCCAGCTGGTCAAGGCCGACGAGGGGGCCGTGCCTGTGGATACGGGCGTTTGGCGCCAGGCGGTGACGGCGTGCTGGTTGGCTGCTTTTGGCGATCGTGTGGCCGTCCGCATCGAGGGGACGAATTCCTTCGTGCTGGCCGATGGCCGCAAGGGGACCCTGGATGCCCGGTCCGGTGCCGAGGCCGGCAATGCGATTTTGGCCATGGAACTGCACGAGACGGGGGGCGCCAACCAGAGCCGTCAGGTGGCCATTCCCCTGTTTCTGCCCTGTGCTTCGGCGCTCATCCAGGCCAGGTGGCCGGGGGAATGCGAGTGGGTGCCGGTCTCGGGCTGGGACGCTCTGCGGCGGCGGGTCGTCCAAGAGGAGCAACTGGTCTGGCGGGGGCTCGTCCTCGATCGGCGCCCGAGTGCGGCGCCGCTCCACCCCCGCCAGGCGGGATACCTGCTGGTCGACAAGCTGATGGCAGGTGACGTGACGCTCGGCTCGCTGACGGACGAGGTCTGGCAATGGGTCTACCGGGTGCAACTCGCCGCCAGGCACTGCCCCGAGTACGGCTTTCCCGGGCTGGACGCCGACGACTGGCGGCTGATCTATCACGACCTCTGCGCCGGCAAGACCAGCCTGGCCGAAGTCGAGGCGACGCCCGTGCTGCGGGTGCTGCGGGACTATGTCGGGGCCCTGCAGGCGGACTTTCTGGATCGGCTGGCCCCGCGGACGTATCAGCTGCCCGGCAACCGACCGGCGAAGATCACTTACTCCGAGACGGAAATGCCGGAAATGGCCGCCCGTCTGGGGGATTTCCTTGGCATGGAGGGGCCGTTCGCCATCATGGAGGGCCGGGTCCCCGTCCGTTATGACATCCTTGCCCCGAATTACCGGACCGTGCAGAAGACGATGGACCTGACCAGTTTTTGGCAGAACACCTATCCGGAGGTGAAAAAGGAGTTGAAACGGCGCTACCCGAAACACCCCTGGCCGTGAGGGACACCGTGATTCGTCGTTCCGGCAGGCGGCGTCGAGGTCGGCGAATGGCCGGACGGGCGCCGCTTCCGGCTCGGGGCGCCCAACCGGACGGATTGCCTGTAGAGTGCCCGGGGGTGGCTGTGGGGACCCCTGTTTGAAAGGGTTTTGCGGATGTCGATTGCCCGTGTGCTGATCATGATGTCGGTCGTGCTCACGGTGTTGGGTTCGGTCCACTACTACCTCTGGGTCCGTCTGGTGCGGGATACCGGCATGCCACCACCCTGGCCGACGTGGCTGGGTTGGTTGCTGATCGGGCTCCTCGCCGCCATCCCGGTCAGCATCCTCAGCTCACGCAGCCTGCCGCCTGGTTGGTCCAGCCCCTGGTTCTGGGGCGTGTTTTCGTGGGTCGGCGTGATGTTCTTCCTGCTGGTCCTGCTGTTGCCGACGGAGCTGATCCGGGGCGGCTGGGCCGCTGCGGACTGGTGGCGGGATGGTCCGGCGGTGGATCCCGAGCGGCGGTTGTTCCTGACCCGGGCGGCGGCCATGGCTGTGGGCTTTGGGGCATTCGGTCTGTCGGCGACGGGTCTCGTCGCGACCCGGGGAGCGATCGCCGTCAAGCGCGTGGCCGTCTCACTGGCCCAACTGTCCCCGGCCCTGGCGGGTTTCCGCATTGTGCAAATTTCCGACGTCCATGTCGGACAGACCATCGGTCAAGGCTTCATCGAGGCCTTGGTGGCCCAGATCAACGCGCTGCAGCCGGACCTGATCGCCATCACGGGGGATCTGGTCGACGGCAGTGTTGCCAACATCGGGGCGGCGGTGGCCCCGTTGGCCGGTTTGCGGGCCCCGCACGGCGTCTTCTTCGTCACGGGCAACCATGAATACTACTCTGCTGTCACGGACTGGCTGCCGTTTCTGACGGGCCTGGGAATCCGGGTCCTGCGCAACGAACGGGTGCCGATCGAACAAGCCGGGGCCGGTTTTGATCTGGCGGGGATCGATGACTTTCTGGCCGAGGGGTTTGGCCACGGGCCCGACCTGCCCAAGGCGCTGGCCGGTCGGGATCCGGATCGGCCGGTCGTACTGCTGGCACACCAGCCGCGGGCGATTTTCGAGGCAGCCCGACTGGGCGTGTCACTGCAATTGTCCGGCCACACCCATGGTGGTCAGATCTTTCCGTTCAACTACCTGGTCAAGCTGCAACAACCTTATGTCAGCGGTCTGCACCGTCACGGCGACTCACAGATCTACGTCAGTCGGGGGACCGGCTATTGGGGGCCGCCCATGCGGGTCGGCGCCCCGCCGGAAGTGACCTGCATCGAGCTGTCGCCGGCCTGAAGCCTTGTCCGGGGGAGCATCATGGCCCGTTACATCCCGTTTCAATGCGCAACCAAGTGTGACTGGCTGCGGGTCCGTTGACTGATAAACTGGGGTCACAAACGGTTTCGATCCATACCCAACGTCGCCCTCGTCATCGTCTCTGCGTCGCCTCCCCCTGTTGCACCAACGTCTGTTCTTTTTCTGCAGGCCTTGGCCGTTTGCGCTGATTTATGTTGAGCGCGGGGAAACACGGTGTACTTTGAGGAAGAAATCTCAGTCCAAGGTCAATTGGATAATCGCTTGGGCGAATTGCTGATCGCCGGGCAGATCACCGACAGCATCTATGTGGCGGCACTGGACAGTCCCGCCGTCACCCTCGGCATCATCATGGGGTACCTGGACTCCTGCTGGGAGCTGGCGTGCCCCGCCGTCCGGCACCGGGCGGACTAGCTAGGGATCCTCCGGCCAGCCGAAAGCCGGATCGTAGGGGACGTAAGTCTCGTCCGAGACGGGCCCGGGCGGGGAGTTCCAGATCGTCTGACCCTGTTCGTTGCGGTAGAGCTGGGCGTATGGGCGCTCTTCCAGCACGAAGGCCAGGAGCTTTTGCCAATAGGCGTTGTGGCTCTCGGCGGTCGGCTGGGTCCGGAACGGTAGGTAGAGCGTCTCATAAACGCCCGGCAATGAGATCAGGTTGCTGAAGGCACCCAATGGTTTGCCGCTGGTGAGCATGTTGGCCTCGTAAGCGATGGCGGCATCGGCCGCATGAGCAGACACCTCCATGGCGACCGAACGTTGGACGCCACAGGCATAGTCGTGGACGTGGACGATCTCATGGCCGAGTTTGGCCACGAGTGCAGCCGAACCGGCGCTGTCCAGCAAGTCCCGATTGAGGGTGATCACATAGTGTGGCGGCCGTCCGCTCGTGACGGCCATGTCACCACTGCCACCCATGCTCGCAAACCTCAGCAATAATGAGCGGTCGCTTCCGGAGAGCGGACCGAAACTGCGGCGAAGATAGCCATACAGGACCCGCCCCGTCGGACAGATCCGCAGGTCCTCAGCGATTTCCCGCAGCGCCGCCTGCTCGCCCACCGGCAGTGTGGGACCGATGGCATACGGGGGAAAAGGCTGGATCACCGCTTCGGGTGGTACGCCGATGCTCAGGCGCAGTCCGCATGGGACGGCGGCCTGCCGCTGATCGGGCGGCCAAGTGCGGCATATCTGCCAATCGACGATCCGGTGGGGGATTGCGCCGGCCACGAAAAATACGTAGGGCGTCACCCTGGCACCTGCTGCCGGCAAAGCCAGGCCGAGCAGAATGGCCACGGTCAAGCCCTGCCACCACGACCGGCGGTCGCCGTAGCCCGGTGGAATCTTCCCCATGGCAGGTCGCCCCTTTTGCCCGTCGTTTCCGACAGATGCCAAGGGCATCCTAAAGGGTCAGAGGAATGGGACACACGATCCGATTTGCACAAAATGTGTGCCAATTCCTGACATCAGGCGGCCCTGCGCCCGGCACCGGGGACCACTTGGGCGTGCAAACGCCCCCACGGGTCGGCCAGAGGGCCAAGGCGAGGGGGCGTCTGAAGTGAGATTGCGACGGCAGGTGGGCGCTATGCCGCCCCGGACACCGCCTCGACCATGGTGAGCAGGGCATCGACCTTGATCGGTTTGACGAGGAAGGCCGTGACCCGGAGGCTGTCGGCATGCTGCTGAAGCTCACCGCCACCGGACAGGAGGACGACGGGGATCTGACTGAGGACGGGATCTTTGGCGATCTCGGCCGTGAAATCCCAGCCGTTCATGACGGGCATCATCAAATCGAGGAGGATCAGGTCCGGCCTGGGGAATTGCCGCAACGACACGAGGGCCTCAGCGCCGTTGCCCGCACCCGACGCCGTGTGGCCTTCGTCCGAGAGGATCTCGATCAGGGCTTCCCGGATGTCTTGGTCATCGTCCACGACGAGAATCGCTGCCATCGTCCTATGCTCCCTTATGTCGTCATCACGGTGCGCCAGTCCCTGTCCAGGACTGATCAGCCGTGCTGGCAATGCCTGGGTCAGCGCCCGGTACCTGTCTATCGTACATCGTCAACCGCGCCAATCGCCGTGACGACGGACGTCTTCGTGCGGGAAGGCGCCTCTGAAAATGCCGGTGCTTGTGACGGTCGTGAGGCATCACGCCAGTCGTGTCAAACCCCGTCGACCGGACCGACCGCCTTGCGGCCACCGGGTCTGCCGCGATGGTGAAATCCCGTTTTGCCGGTCGATGCCGTAGGTGGACCGCCAAACTCCCGGACATCCGCAACAGCAGTTGCATCGTATCACCATTGTTGATTTTGCCGCGCCCTCACAGCGATGATCACTTAGCCTTTGGCTTTGTTTCGCCAAAGCCGTCCTTCTCGGTCCAACCGTGAAATCAACCGGTGTGTCGCTGCAAATGTAGCTTGCCGGCATTGGTTCAGGCCCTTGTGACGGATTCGCCGGAAACAGGGCGCTGGCCTTCCGAACGGATGTCCTGGGCGGGCGATCCCCTGCCGTGGCGCTTTGTTAAGACAAGCAGCTGTATGGGGCAACAGGGCAAACCCCGTCCTGGACTGCCTGACAAGAAGGCCAGCGAGGTGTACAAAGGGACATGCCAGCCGTCTCATGTTCCCGGTGTTCGTGCAGGTGGCTGGACCTCATTGCTGCATCAATCGGAAGACCCATGCCCACATGGCCAGCCAGCCTCCCCTCCCCGCAATGTCCCGGCTTACCTTCGGCCTGTTGCTCGGGTGTGGCCTTTTGTTCGGTTCCTGTATGAGCGGCTGTCTGTATCTCGGTCAGACACCCGATAGGGAGGTGCCGGTGTTTGCGGCCGCCACGATCCGGGCCCCCCGCCCGTCACCGGGGCCATCGCCCGGCGAGTCGTCCATCGAACCAGGGCGGGTCCTCCAGGCGAGTCAGGGGTTTGTCTTTACGGGCGGCAGCCTGGGTTTCACGTTGCATCAATCGGGAAATCGGGTGACGCATTGGATCCGCAACGGGTATCAGGTACCGGTGACGGTGGACCTGACGCCCCATTACCATGGGGTCGTGCCGGTCGTTTCACCCCCTCGGGCCAAAACGCTCGTGCTGCAGCCCCGGCAAAACTGTTTGATGGCGGCTTACACCCGAACCGGGGAAGCAGGCACGATGCAGGTGGCCATGGACTTTCGGGCGATGTTCGGTGATCCTGGGGTTTCGCCCACGCCCTATGTCTACGCCGTTCCTTTTCGGGCGCCGGCGGTCTTTACGGTGCTGCAGGCGTTCAACGGCCGGTTTTCCCATACGGGTTCCAATCGGTACGCCATCGATTTTGACCTGCCCGAGGGCACGGTCGTCACGGCAGCTCGACCGGGCCTCGTCGTCGCCACCCATGACCGGGCCCTGACGGGGGGGGGCGATCCGGGCCTGATGGCGCTGGAGCACGTCAACTGGGTCCTCGTACAGCACGATGATGGGACGCTGGCCGAATATGCGCATCTTCAGCCGCACGGCGTCCTGGTGGCGATCGGTCAGGCGGTGCGGCGGGGTGAGCCGCTCGGCCTGTCCGGTCAGACGGGTTTCGCCACCCTGCCGCACCTGCATTTTTCTGTGTTCACGGCCCAGGATGGTCAGCGCAAACGGACATTTCCCTTCGTCCTGCGCACGCAGCCCAGTGACGCAGCCGGCCACATCCCACTCGCCGGCGAAACATACACGGCGTTTGAAGTGCCGGAAGTCGGCTGAAGCCGCAGGCTCCCGGCAGCGGCTGGGTTTAGGTTCAGTTAACAACCGGTGAGGAACCGCAAGGTTTTGCCTTGTCCCGGTGATAACCGGTGCATAAGGAGAACGGCGCCATGGTTGTCAACGCCCAAACGGTCAGTTCCGCTACCACAGCGGCCCTGACTCCCCTGCGCCGGCCCGCTCCGCCCAAGGTTCAGCCCGCCAGGATGGTTGGGCCGCTGGTCTCGCTGGATCAGGTGGCGCCCACCCTCTGGTCCCGGTCCAAAGGCAAGGCGATGGATGTCGTGGCCCTGGATGCCTGGGCGGACAAGCACACGTCCGTGCCTGCCAGCAACGGCAACAGCCTCGAAACCCTGATCGACGGCGACGCCTACTTCAATGCCCTCGGGGCGGAGATCGACAAGGCTCAGACGTCGATTGCCATCGTCACCCATACCTTTTCCGATGCCCCCGCCCCGACGGCGATCGTCGACAAACTGATCGCCAAGGCCAAGGCAGGCGTCAAAGTGGCCTTCATCGTCGACTGGTTCGGCACGACCAAGGACGGAAACCCCAACAACCTGCAACGCCTGCGTGACGCCGGCGTGCACGTGGCGGTCGTAGACAAAAAAGTTGTCGCCATGCGGTTGTTCGAGACGACGCACAGCAAGATCACGCTCATCGACGGCGAGGTGGCATTCGTCGGTGGCCACAACCTCTCCGGCGGCGGATACGCCAAGCACGACGTGACGATCAAGGCCCGTGGGCCTGTGTTGGCCGACGTGCAGCAGCATTTCCTGTCCATCTGGAAAACAGCGGGCGGCGGCAAGCTGGATCTCGCCCCGGTGAACATGCAGCGGACCGGCGGTGCCAAGCTGCGTTCGCTGCAGTCCTCGGCCCACGTGCACGATTTCCGTGCCATGGCCCTGAAGGCCATCGACTCGGCCAAGCATGAGATCAACACGGAACAGGTTTACCTGACGGACGAGGAATTTTCCGACCACCTGATGGCCGCGGCCCGGCGGGGTGTGCGGGTGCGGATGATCGTGCCCACGGTCTCGGACGTCAGCCAGGCGCAGGCCATCCACCGGGCCAACATGGACGACTGGATCGCCGCCGGCGTCGAGGTGTACCGCTACGACAAGCCGATGCACACCAAAGCGCTGAGCGTTGATGGCGTCTGGGCCACGATCGGTTCGACGAACTTCACAGGTCGCGGCATGGACTCTCAATTCGAGCTGTCGCTGGCGAGCAGCGACGCCAACGTCGTGGCCGAATGGGATCGGTCACTCTTTGAAGCCGATCGCGGCGTCTCCAAGCGAATGACTCTGAGTGAGGCCTACCGGGAAAAGGCCGGTGTCGGCGTGAAACAGATCGTCACGGATTGGGTGATGAACACGATCGTGCGCCCTTTCGTTTAGGCGCCCGTTGACAAGGCCAGCCCCGCGACCCGTCCGTGCCTGCCGTTCCCGTCCCGGGCCGGATATGCTGAAGGCCGAACCCCGTGTCCAGAGGAGCAATCATGCCCAGCCTTCAAGGAAAAACCCTCTTCATCACCGGCGCCAGCCGGGGCATCGGCAAGGCCATTGCCCTCCGTGCCGCCCGTGACGGGGCCAACATCGTCATCGCCGCCAAAACCACCGAGCCCCATCCCCGGCTCGACGGCACGATCTACACGGCCGCCGAGGAAATCGAAAAGGCCGGCGGCAAGGCGCTGCCCTGCATCGTCGACATCCGGGACGAAGCGCAGGTCGTGGCTGCCGTGGCCAAAGCCGTGGAGACCTTCGGCGGGATCGACATCCTGATCAACAACGCCAGTGCCATCAGCCTGACGGACACCCTCGAGACGTCCATGAAGCGCTACGACCTGATGCACTCGGTTAACGTCCGGGGCACCTTCCTGTGCCCCCAGGCGTGCATCCCGCACCTGAAAAAGTCGGGCAACCCCCACATCCTCAACAACTCCCCGCCGCTGAACATGCAGGCCCACTGGTTCGGTCCGCACGTCGCCTACACGATGACGAAGTACGGCATGAGCATGTGCGTCCTGGGCATGGCGGAAGAGCTCCGCTACGACGGGATCGCCGTCAATGCCCTGTGGCCCCGCACCGTCATCGCCACGGCCGCCGTGCAGAATCTGCTGGGTGGCGACGGCGTCATGCAGGGGGCCCGTTCCCCGGAGATCATGGCCGATGCCGCCTACGTCATTTTGAACCGGCCGTCGCGGGAAACCACCGGCAATTTTTACATCGACGACGAAGTCCTGGCCAGCGCCGGGATCACCGATCTCTCCGGCTACCAGATGGTTCCGGGGGCCGATCTGATCCCCGACTACTTCATCTGAGCCCCGTCGGGCCAAGGGGCGACATTCCGTCCGCTTGGCCCATTTCCGGGTGGCGGCCTGCCCATGACCAAAACGGCCGCCGCCGGCGTGGCGATCGTCTTTGCCGCCGGTTCATGGCCCGGCGTCGTTACACCGGCCGATGGGCCAGCACTGAACGCCGACCAGGCCTGCCCAAGCAAGCACTTCTTTGCAGTTGTGCAATGCACCATTTGCTATTGAACGGTAAATGCGGCGATCGGTTCAACGTGCCATCATCCAGCCTATGAGAAATACATGGACGATCCCCGATCTGAAGCGGCTCATCAGTGTGTATGACCGGCACATTGCCAAGGTGGCTGCCAGGCGCCTGCGGGCCGCCAATGAGGTCGCCCGCATGGAGGAGTGGCAGCCCAGCACGCCGGCAGCGGCCTGGGTCCCGGACAGGGTGCCGGCGAAGTTGCCGTGAGCGGTCACGGCCCGTCGCACGGCAGCTGAGGCGCGCAGGATGCCGTGGTCGCCACTGTCTGGAGTGACGTGGTCCCCAAAATCAGACCGGAGGTTCAGCCAGAGGCTTGCTTACCCCATGAAGAGGCGGGCAAGGAGCCAGCCCCTGTTCCAGACCGACAAAAAAAGTGGAGCCGCCTTCACGGCGACTCCACTACGAACTGCTAGATTGGCCGGTCTCGGCGATGTGCCTCGCGCCGGTCCACACTGACGACGCAACGGACTCGTCAAAAGGACCTGGTCCGCTTCGGTCATGCCCGGATCCGTTGACCGGGCTCGGGAGCCTTACGTTAATTGGGCGCTGTCACTTAGAGACTCTCTCAATCAACGACCGGTCTTGGCACCGCATGGCTGCGCCAAAACCGCT
>JACMPN010000655.1 GCA_014377495.1 Candidatus Sericytochromatia bacterium | reverse complement strand
GAGGCGGATGCCCGCCACCCCCTGGAGGTCGATCTGATCCTGCTCGCTGTTGGGTCGCGGCCCAACATGGGGGACCTGGCCTTGGACCGGGCCGGCATCGCCCACACCAGCACCGGGATCACCGTCGATGCCGAATTGCGGACCTCGCTGTCCCACGTGTTCGCCATCGGCGACGTGATCGGGCCGCCCATGCTGGCCCACAAGGCCGATTACGACGGCGTCATCGCCGCCCGCAACGCCGTGGGTCACGCCCACTTGCGGGCCAACCACCGGCTGATCCCCAGGGTGACCTTTTCCGATCCAGAGCTGGCGAGTGTCGGGATCACCGAAGCCGACGCCGTGTCCCGGGGCTACCAGGTGGCTATCGGCCATTGCCGCTTTGCCGACCTGGGCATGGCGAGGGCAATCGGTAAGACCCTCGGCGGGGTGAAAATCGTCGTCGACGCCGCCACCCGCCACATGCTCGGCATCCACATCCTCGGCGCCTCGGCCGACGTGCTGATTAACGAGGCCGCGCTGGCCATGCGGTATTGCCGCAGCGTCGGCGCCCTCAGCGAGGTGGCGACCATCCACGCCAGCCCGACGCTCTCGCAGGCCCTGACCCGGGCCGCCGACGACATCGACGAAGTGGATACGATCCTCGACCGTGCGGCGTGACCTCCCACCCCGTCCGGGCGGTGACCAGCCGTAATGCGCCGCGCTTGGATCAGGGGATTGTCCAAAATTGCATGGCAACCGCACTTGCCGAGATACGTAAGCTAAAATCCTGTGCTGGCGATTGCCCCGATAAAATGGCGAAATGTGCTTCAGTTGGTGGAATCATCCGGCCGATTGCCGATTGGAATGGGAACGCAAGATACGGTGCATTATTGGGCGGTTCTCGTGACCACGGGAGGTCTGAATGTCGGCAATCAACTCCGGCGATACCGCTTGGCTCTTCATCTCCACCGCCCTGGTGATGCTGATGACGCCCGGGTTGGCCCTGTTTTACGGCGGTATGGTCCAGGGCAAAAACGTGCTGTCGACGTTCATGCACAGTTTTTTCGCCATGGCCCTGGTCTCGATCCACTGGGCCGGGCTCGGCTATTCGCTGGCCTTTGCGCCGACCCACGGCGGGTTCGTCGGCGGTTTTGACTTCGTCTTTCTGAATGGCGTGGGCATGGAAGCCAAAGACACGGTGCTGCACATCCTGTTCATGAAGTTCCAGGGGATGTTTGCCGTGATCACGCCGGCGCTGATTTCCGGTGCCTATGCCGAACGCATGAAGTTCTCGGCCTATGGCGTGTTCACCCTCCTCTGGGCGACGCTTGTCTACGATCCAATCGCTCACTGGGCCTGGGGTCCCGGCGGTTGGCTTGCCAAGATGGGCGTCCTCGATTTTGCCGGGGGGCACGGTCGTGCACCTGTCGGCGGGGATCTCGGCCGTCGTCGTGGCGACGATGATTGGCAAGCGGGCCCACTACCGCAACCCCCAGAACCTGACGATGACGGTCCTGGAGGCCGGTCTGCTCTGGTTCGGCTGGTTCGGCTTCGATGAGCACGGCTATCGTTTTCCGTGACGACGGGCCCCTTCTACTCCCCTGAGGGAGTCAATTAACGGCATGCTCCCCCGCCGATGGCCGAGGAGTATGCCGTCAGCGTGAGCCCAGTTGGGCCAGTCCCACCAGGACGGCCAACCAAAAGGCCGTCCAGGCATAGGCCCAGATGCTGCGGGGCCGTTTCGCCGTCGGCGTGGTCTCCGGTTCGTCCATCGGTTCGTCGGTCGACTCACCGACCGTCGTTGCTTCGGTCTCGATGATGATCGCGCCCTGCGTGACGGTACGGGCCTGCTGCCGGGTGGTGCTTTGGGCAGGGCGATCCCGCCTTGTCCGGCCGTCGGCATTAGCCTCCGCTTTGAGGCTGAGGATCTCGGCCGAATCGCTGTCCCGCTGGATGGCGGATGATTCCCAGGTCGCCAGGGCCTGTTCTTCAGCTTCCTGTTCGCTGGCCGCATCGACATCAAAGGAAAGTTTGCCCCTGAAGGCTACGTTTACCCGATACCGGCTCATCGCCCCTCCGGAATGTCTGCTGGTGGTGTCGCACTGGGCATGATCGCAGACCACCGGTCCAATGGAAAACCCACCACCGGTCGGAATAACCGGCTGACTTGACCCTCGGGGCAGGCGATCGACGCGAATTCGGCCCGATTTCGGCTAAAATGATTCAATCACCCTCCGATTAACGTGGTCACCAAGCGCATTCATGCCCAGTCAGCAGCCAACATGAGCCCCAAACCCACGCCGCCGGCGTCTTCTGCCGCATCTGACCCTGCCGTTTTCCTGCCGGTGCCCGAGCTTTGGCAGTCGACGCTGATCCGCTGCTTTGGCCCGAGCACCAACCGGTTCGGCCGGACACGCGCCCGCTCGCGCCGCGTTGGCCTGGGCTGGCAGGCTGGCCTGCTGCAAGTGGTGCTGACTGGCCGTGACGGGAGAGAGGCCCTGCGCCTGGCCGTGCCCGACAGCTGGCATCTTGATTTGCTCCGGGCCCTGGCGCCCTCGCTTTCCAGGCTGGGGGCCCTGCGCCTGCGGGTGTGCCGGGCCAGCCTGGTCTCCACGGGCGACGGGCTCAGCCTGCGGATCGTGCCCCACCGTTACCGCCACACGGCCTGCCCGGAGGGTTCGGGTCCGGAGCGCGGATGGCTGGAGACGGCCCTGCCTCGTGCCGCCGCGGCCATGCTGCTGTCCATGCCCGCCTTGCCGGCTGCCGCTTACACCATCAGCGCCTCTGACACCCTGTCCAGCATCAGCCGCCAGCATTATGGGGATGCCGGCGCCTGGCGGGCCATTTTTGAGGCGAACCGGGCCGTACTTACCGACCCCAACCGTCTCAAGCCCGGCATGCAACTGGTCATACCGGCCAGGGCGCAACACGCCGCCCCTGCCCAGGCACAGCCAACGGCCCGTGCAGGCCTGCCGGCGCCCCATCATCCCGTTGCCGTCACGACCCCGGTCAGCAGTAAAGCCGCTGGTGGTGCCGTTGCGCCCCAGGCGAAGCGTGCTGCCAGTCTCACTGCCGGCAATACGATCACCGTCATCGTCAAACCAGGTGACACCCTGGGTGGGATCGCCGCTCGGCACCTGGGGACTCACACCCGCTGGCAAGCCGTGTGGGAAGCGAATCGTCACACTGTACATGAGCCCGATCTGTTGCAGATTGGTCAGGTTTTGACGCTGCCTGCCGGCCCGACGCCCTCCGGCGTGGTCACTATGGTCAAGAACAGCCAACCGGCCCGCCCGGTGGTCCGCCTGTCCGCCCCGCCCTCGGTGACGGCCGTGGCACGGGTGCGTCAGGCGTTTCAGGCGCCGGGCCCGGTCGTGCAGCCTTCCGCCAAGCCTGCAACCGTCAGCGGAGCACCAGCCCCGCAAGCCAGCCAGCAACGGGCCGCTGCGACGCTGCGAAAGGCTCCCACCCAGGCCGGACAGCAGTCAGTGGTGCCAATCGGGGCAGTGGCATCCACCGTTCCGAAGCCTGTCGCCCTGACGGTGTCGTCGTCGGAGCAGAGATCCGTGGATGCGGTGGTGCGTCAACGGGTGGCCCCGGTGATTTCCGGTCAGGATGAGCAAAAGCCGGCAAGGCCTGTACCGACAGAGACCGGCTTTCCGACTTGGGCCGTTGCGGCTGTTGTCTTTGCGGCGGGCGTTGGCATCTACAAACTTTGGTCCCGACGGATTGCTGATGAGGAGGATGCGCACATCGACATCCTGGTCGGGATGAACGGCACGCTTGTGCCGCGGTACATGGCGGCACTGCAACGGGCCTTGGGCGACGACGTGCGGTTACAGGTGATGCCGGCCCCGGAGACCGCCGATGCGGCGGCCGACCTGTTTGCCACCTCGACGGCGCCGCTGATGCTGTGGTGCCCCGAAGCGGGCCCCGGTAGCCTGTTGGTAGCCGACCTGCCCTGGCTCGGTGACCTGCCGTGGCCCGCCCGTCAGCCTCGCAGCGTGCCGTTGGTGGGGACCGGCGATCGGCCTTCTGCGGAGCTGGTGTCCTGCGTGCGTGGGCTGATGCACCTGGCGGCGGGCGACTCGGCTCAGGCACTGTCTGACTTTGGCAATTTGAGTACCCTGGCGCCCGCCAGTGCCGACTGGCAGGGCCTGGCCTGGGAGCACCGCAAGGTGCCGGTCGCCGCCTGTGTCCGGTATGCCGGATCAGCCTCGGCCGAAGCCCGCTTCAATTTGGCTCGCTGCCTGATGCAGGTCGGTGACAAGCGTACGGCCAAGGAGACTTGGCAGGCCATCCTCATGGATGACCCGGGCAATGGTGGTGCGGCCTATTGGCTCGGCCGGCTGTTGCGGGAAGAAGGGCACCATGCGGAGGCCCTCGCCGCGTTGCAACAGGCAACCAATCCCGAAGCACCTACCTGCTGGGTCCTGGCTGGGGACATCCACAGTGAGTTGGGTGAGTGGGAAACTGCGGTTTCGCTTTACAGTCAGGCCATCCCGGCCATGTCGGGTGATAGCGAGGTCTGGCTCCGCTACGGGCTGGCGCTGAGTCGGCTGGGTCAGCTGCAGGCCGGTATTGAAGCGACTGAAAAAGCCGTCGCCTTGTTGCCGACGGCCGTGAGTCTCACCCAACTGGGCGAACAGGTCGGCAAGCTGGGTGATTGGCCCAAGGCGTTGGCTTTGTTTGAGCGGGCCTATGAACTGGAGCCGGCGTCTGACGAGACGTTGCGCTGTCGGGCGTTTGCTTTGTCCCACCTCCGCCGCTGGGATGAGGCGATCGTCCTCTACGAGCGGCTCTTGGACCATTACCCGACGAACGTCGGCCTCCGCCTCGCCTTGGCCGCCTTGCAGGGGGATCGCCAGGGAGACTGGGATGCCCGCTCCGAGTTGGACCCGACGGCTGTGATTCTCCATGGGGATGCCGCGCCGCTGTCGGATGAAACCATGGCCGCGGTCAAAGATGCGCTGCAGCGCTTTGGCCGTACGCCTTAGCGAGCCCCGTTTAAGACAAAACCCGCCGCTCCCCTGAGGGAATGGCGGGTTTTGTCTTAAACGGGGCCCGGGTCCGCAGACTTAGGACTGACTACTTGGAGGCGGCGGCTGTGGCGACCGGGGCTGCCGGCACCAGTGAATCAGCCGGCACGATCTTCACAAACCGCTCGGCAGCTTCGCTCCAGTTGGAGAGCAGCAGGTCGGCCCGATAGGAGCCGGTCTCGTTGTGGTGCTCCTGCAGCAGGGCTTTCAGGGCGGTCCGATCTTCGTCGCCCATCGGCACGATCGTGGCGTCTTTGTGGACGTTC
>JACMPN010000654.1 GCA_014377495.1 Candidatus Sericytochromatia bacterium | reverse complement strand
GGCCGGGCGAGATGGCCGCACCCCCGGGGCCCGTCTCCGTGAGGGGGGTGCGGGAGCCGCCGCCTGCGCCGACTCCGCCCCCAACGCCGACCCCCGAGCCCAAGAAGTCCGGCGACCACGGTGGCGGGCACGAGGCCAAGGCCGCTCCGGCGGCACCCGCTCACGGAGAGCCCGTCATCCAAAAACCGACGGGATACGGCTCGGTGATCGTGCCGCCGCCGACACCGGAGCCGAGCCCGGATCCGATCCCAACCGAGGCCCCGACCCCGGTCCCCGATGCCAAGGGTGGCCACGGTGGCGGTCATGCGGCATCGGCGCCCACCCATGGGCAGCACTGAGATGGTGCCGATCGACGACACCCCGATTCCCGGGGGGGATAAGGACCAGCCCGACCGGGAGATCCGCATCCCCCTCGGGAACCTCTGCCGGAAGGCGCTTGCCGAGGAGCCGGATGCCCCGCTGGAGTGCCTGCGTCAGCTATTTGACCAGCGTTACGGCGACGACAGCCAGGCATTCCTCGACCTCTGCGTCACGCAATACGAACTGTCGGGGGATCCGACCGCCTGGCACAGGATCACCGAAGGCCGGGTGGTGGCAGTCGTCCATATCCACGAAGGTGCCTTGCCGCAGGCTGCGGGCACAGCGCAGACGTTCGTCGTGGAAGACGACGACCTCAGTCGGTTGCCGCCGGAGGTGATGCCCCTCGTCCAAAGTCAGATCAACAGACGGGTCACGGGCGCCCTGCGGCTGGAAGGCCTGCGGACGACTGGCGAACTGCGGGCAGCGCCCTATGTGCCACTCTTTGAGGGACGGGAACGCCGCCAGGCCATGCAGGCGGGCACGTTGGCCCTGCTGCTGGTCCTGGCGGCGTTGGTATGGTTCGTCGGGGCGCTGGTGGGCCTTTGGCCCTTCCCCTTTTTAGCGGTCAGTTCGGGAACGCCCACCAGTCCCCGACCTTGATCCCCCATGTGTTGGCGGACCGCTGGGCCCGGCCCAGGCAACTGGTCGGCACGCCGACCTCGAACTGGGCCTCATTTTCCCGGGCATAGCGGGCAAACGCCTGGAATTGGCTCTTGGTCTGGGTCTCGTCGTCGCAGGTGTCGCAGGTTTCCACCTCGACGATCAGCTCGACCTTGTCGTCTTCCTGCATGGACTTGCTGGGGAAGGCGTGGACGTCGGGGACGAAACCGTTGATGGCCTCGGGCTTTTCCCAGCCATCGATGTCCGCATGGACTTTGTAGCCGTCTTTTTTGTATTGGGTGGCCACGCTGAGGACAAACTCATCATGGTAGGGGACGTTCTGGCGCAAGCGTTTCGGGTTTTGGCTCATTTTTTCCTCCGTCAGGTGGATGGTAACACGGTTGTGCCTAGGGGCTGAGCGCCCGGTGTGGCGGCAGGATTAGCGATGGCCGATGACCAGGCCCGCGAAGATCGTCAGCAGCACGGTTAGCGCCACCAAGGCAAACCGCCGGTCCCCGGCCCGCCAGAATTGGACGATCGACAGGGCGAGGCGCAGCACCGGGGTGGCAATGAGACAGAGGAACCCGGCGGACAGCAAAGCGGCAGGCTCGCCGTCCGCCAGCCGCCGCACTATCTGACCGAGCGGGACGACCGTGGTGGGCAGGCCGTGGCCGCCAGCGAACGCCCCCACCAGACCCAGTCCGATCAGGGTGCCACTGATCACCAGGCCGCCCACGAGCAGGCGCAGGTCCGGATCTGCCGATGGCACGGCGTCCCGTGTCCTCATGATTGCCAGGCTTTGACGAGCATCTGGACGGCGACGGCGACCATGGCTGCCAGGAGGAGGCGTCGGAGCAGGCCGTGAGGGGCCCGCATGCCCCAGACCGTGCTCAGGCGGGCCCCGAGGAGCACCCCCAGGGCGGCCGGTGCGGCCACGTCCGGGTGAATGAAGCCTGCCTGGTAATAGATCATCGCACTGGCGGCGGCGGTCATCCCGACCATGAAGTTGCTCGTGGCGATGGCGGCCTTGATCGGCGTGCCCATGATCAGGTTCATCACCGGGACGGCGATCACCCCGCCGCCGATCCCGAGCAGGCCGGAGACATTGCCCGACACGAAGGCGGCGGCAAGGCCGGTGGGCAACCGCCGGACGCCGTAGGTGACGGTCGTATCGTCGCGGGGATCGACAAAGCTGGTGTCCAGCAGGCCCGTCTGCACGGGGAGGACGTCTTGAGCGGGTTGGCGGACCAGCACGGCGGCCATGGTGAGGGCGACGACGGCGAAAACAGCCATCAACGCCTGTGCCGAGAGGTAGATGGCGGTCAGCCCGCCGGCCAGCACGCCGAGGGTGGTCGTGACTTCGAGGGCGAGGGCCAGGCGCACGTGGTTCATGCGAGTACCCGCCGCCAGCGCCCCGGCCATGGCGCTGGCGGCGATGACGCTGATCACGCTGGCACCGATGGCCGTCTTGATGGGGACGTGGAGAAACAGCGTCAGGGCCGGGACGAGGAAGACGCCGCCGCCCATGCCGAGCAGGGCGCCAACTCCCCCGCAGACGGTCGCCAACAGGAAGGTGATAAGGGCAATGACCATGTGGCCCATCGTATACGCTGCGGGCACATGGCGGCTGTACAGCGTTCACGAAGGGCGGTTGCTTGTGGCCAGAGTGGCCGTAGGGAAAGGGGCGGGGATCCGCTATGCTGGCTGCGGCATACAGGGTTGACCGATCCCCGGGCGGGACCGTTTCAGGGTGATCGTGCCGAGGAGGCGCAGGCGTGGCCACAGTCGCAACCGTTTTCCATGGGCGTCTCTGGCGCCACGCCTGCGTGGGTCTGCTCATCGGGCTGACCGGATGTGTCAGTCAGGCCGCCGCACCCCGCATCGTCACGACGCCGATCATGATCAAGGGTCACCTGGTCCATGCCGAGCTGGCCATCACGGCGCCTGAGCAGCAGCAGGGTTTGATGAACCGCACCAGCCTGCCGACGGACCAGGGCATGCTCTTTGTGTTTCCGGTGCCCAAGCTGCAGGGCTTCTGGATGAAAGACACCCGACTGCCCTTATCGATCGCCTTCATCGATGCCAACAAGCGGATCGTCAACATCGCCGACATGATGCCTCTGGACGAAATGACCATCCACCGTTCGGCATCGGCCGTCCCCTACGCCCTCGAAGTCAACAAAGGCTGGTTCGCCGCCAAAGGGATCGTCGCCGGGGACTCCTGTGAGTTCACGGTGCCGGGTGTGGCGACACGGTAGCCGACAGTTTAAGAGCCCCGATCAGTGTCGGGGCTCTTAAACTGTCGTTGGTCTGGACCCGCCTCTACCGGTGCGGCCGGAGGAAGGGGGGGATATCGAGCGGCTCGGAGGCCGCCGGCATCGCATGGAAGAGGTCGTTGTTCTTGTCGCCCGTGGCCGGTGATGCCGGGGCAGGCGCCGGATGGTGGCCATTGGCCTGGGACGTGGCGGCGGGCAGGGGCAGGTTCGGCTGCATCTGCTGCTGCGTCGGGTGGCCGCCCGCCTTGACGGTGGTCACCGTGTCCTTGCGCTGCTGTGCCTGCTGGCCGCGGCCGCCGTCAAAGCCCGTGGCGATGACGGTGATCCGGATCTCGCCCTGGACCCGCTCGTCGATGACGGCACCAAAAATGATGTTCGCCTCGGGGCTGGCCACCGAGTAGATGACTTCGGCCGCTTCGTTGACTTCGTACAGGGTCAGGTCCGGTCCGCCGGTGACGTTGAAGATGACGCCGCTGGCGCCGTCGATGCTCGTCTCCAGCAGGGGGCTCGAGATCGCCGTGCGGGCGGCCTCGACGGCCCGGCCTTCGCCGGTGCCGGTGCCCACGCCCATCAGGGCCGAGCCGGCAGCACTCATCACGGCCTTGACGTCGGCAAAGTCGACGTTGATCAGGCCGGGGATGGTGATGATGTCGCAGATGCCCTGCACGCCGTGCCGGAGCACGTCGTCGGCGAGGCGGAAGGCTTCCTGGACGCTGGTCCGCTTTTCGACGACGGTCAGCAGGCGGTCATTCGGGATGATGATCAGCGTGTCGACTTTGTCCCGGATCAGGGCGATGCCCTCTTCGGCCTGCTGCCAGCGGCGGCGGCCTTCGAAGGTGAACGGCTTGGTGACGACGCCGACGGTCAGGGCGCCGCACTCCCGGGCGATTTCGGCGACGACGGGGGCGGCCCCGGTGCCGGTGCCACCGCCCATGCCGGCGGTGATGAAAACCATGTCGGCCCCGTCGAGGGCGGCAGAGATCTCGTCACGGGACTCTTCGGCGGCCTTCTGGCCAACCATGGGATTGCCGCCGGCACCGAGGCCGCGGGTCAGCTTGGTGCCGATCTGCAACTTGTTGCTGGGCATCGAGGAGCCGAGGGACTGCACGTCCGTATTGATCGTCCAGAATTCGACACCGGTCAGCGAACTGGCCACCATCCGGTTGATCGCATTGCTGCCGCCGCCGCCGACGCCGATGACTTTGATGTCAGCGACGGCACCCAGCTTGGCCAACCCGGCCTCAGTAATTTCCATTGTTTCGACTCCCGCGAAAGTTGCCTGTGCAGGTGGTCTCAGGTTTGAGTCCCGCTGCGCGGCCAGAAACGGTCGATCAGAATGCGGCGGATGATCGTTGTGTTTGTGAAGAGCCGCACGCCGAAAACCAGGATCGCTGCTAGGTACAGGTCGACTCCCAATGAATCGCCCAAGTACACGAGTAGCGTAGCAATTAGGATGTTGAACGTAAAGCCACTGGCGAAGACCACCAGGCTAAAGTGATGCTCCAGGCCGGCCTTGATTCCACCGACGCCCGTATCCAGCGCGGCCAGTACGGCCACAGACGTGTACTTGGTCCAGGCCGCCGGAATGCTGAACGGGACGAGCAACCCCAGGACGATGCCGATGATGACCCCGAAAAGTGGTATCCACATGCCGCTTACCTTTCGTCTGTCGCCGGTAGGGCGTACTTCAGGGCGATCCGCCCCTTGTAGGCCGGCACCGTCAGCGATTTTTGGGGGCTGATCGTCACGTGGGTCGCATAGAATTGCAGGTTTTCCAAAACGCCCCCCTTGGCCCGCAGGCCGCCTGCCAGGATGACCGTGTCGCCGATGGCCACCAGGGTATACGGCCGTGACAGCCGTTGCTGGTTGGCCATGATCCCGCTGCCGGCCGTGACGACCTCCGATTGGCTGATCAGGCGCAGGCCGTTCAGGGAGATCGCCTCGGCGTCCGCCACGCGCAGTTCGTTGACGAGCTTCAGCAGGTCGTCCGCATTGAGCCGCTTCGAAACCATGCTGCTGCCCGGCTGATCGTCACCGTCGCTGAGGGTGAGCAGCACACCCGGCCCGGTCACCGTCGTCAGGCCCGCCTGCAGACGGGAATCGACCACCCGCCCGGCATTGGTTTCATGCGTGTTCGTGTTCGGGTTGCCCCCCAGGCTCTGCAGCTTGCGGCGCATGCCGGTGACGTCCTCTTCCAGGGCGATGCGCTTCCGCTCGGACTGGCGCCAGGCCTGGGTCAGCTGTTCCAGGCGCTTGCTCGGGGCCAGGGACTGCTTGTACGTCACCTGCGCCTTGAACTGCAGGGTCAGCAAAAAACCCAGGCCCATGGCGATCAGGCTGACGGGGATTTGCCAGCCCAGGGCCGGTCGGAGGTTCTGCAGGTTCATTTGATTTTCAAGATGGGATTTTGCCAGTCACGTAAATCCAGATACTGGAGATTCTTGCCCTTTTCCTTGGCCAACGGCAACAGCAAAGGGAGAATTCCCCCGAGTTTTACCTTCAATTGGTCGGGGAACTCCGCCAGATCACCCAGCCAGACGGTGACGCCGTCGCCATACCAGACGACATTCTGCGGGTGCGTCAGGTTGAAGAACCCGTTGGCCGGCAGGGCCTCGTGTTCGTTGTAGGCGATCAACAGGGCGACACCGGCCAGGACGTTCTCCGCTACCCGGTTGCCGTGGGGCGGGGCGATGCGGAAGACCAGACCCGACTCGGTTTTCGTGTCGCCTGGCAAGCGCAGGACATGTCCCTCACGGTCGATCAGCCCGACTTTGTCGCCGTCGGTGGCGTCCGCCCAGATCCCCTGGAACCAGGCCCGCCGCACGCTCACGGCAGCCTCCATGCGGCTGGGCAGGAGCCAGCGTCGGACGACCGCCCGTTTGACGAGGGGGTTGGCTTCCAGGCGCTGCTGCCAACGCTGGGGATCGACCTGCAGGATGTGCAGGCCGATGGCGGGTTGCAATTGGGCCTTTGTCCAGGCGGTGATCGTCGCATCGGGCGAGGTGGCCCGCACCTCCGTCAGGTGCCAGAACGGCTGGCTGACCGCCCAATAGAGCGCCACCGACCAACAGACCATGATGAACAGCCCAAAAAGGCGCCACCGACGGCGCCTGGCTTGCAGCTTGTCACGTCGCTGCTGCGGGCTCCGGCGTCCAGCCTGGGACGGGCGCGAAGTCGCCAATCAGCACCACCTCGGTTTGCAAGTCGATGCCTGTCGTGGCTCGGATATGTTGTTGGACATGATGGATCAGGGTATAGACCTCGTCGGCTTTGGCGCCGCCGAGGTTGACGAGGAAGTTGGCATGGCGGTCCGAGATCTGGGCCTGGCCGCAGCGCAGGCCCTTGGCCCCCGCCTGATCGATCAGCCGGGCGGCAAAATCACCGGGCGGGTTGCGGAAGACGGAGCCGGCATTCAACTGGTTGGTCGGCTGCTTGGTGTTCCGTTCGATTTTCAGCCGGTTCAGCGTCTCGGCGATCTCGGGGATGGGCAAGCGGGTCATCTGCAGGGTGGCGGCGAGCACGACGGTGCCGGAGTCTTGCAGGGCGCTGTGCCGGTAGCTGTAACCCAGTTCGGAGGCCGGTGCCTCCTTCACTTCGCCGTCCGGCTGCAGCAGGGTCACCGAGACGATGTGTGCCGCCATCTCGTCACCCCAGCAGCCGGCGTTCATGACCACAGCGCCGCCGATGGTGCCCGGCACCCCGCTGATGAATTCCATCCCGCCCAAGCCGTGGGTCATCGCCGACTGGCAAAAGGGCATCAACCGGGTGCCGGCCAGAGCGGTGGCCCGGTCGTCCTCGAAGGTGACGCCGGCGAAATTGTCGGCCAACCGGATGACCGGGCGCCGCATGTCGCTGAAGCGGTCGCTGATCAGGAGGTTACTGCCCCCGCCGAGGATGACGGGTTTCTGGTCTGCGGCCAGACAAATCCGGATGGCTTCCTGAGCTTCGGCGATCGTCTTGGGCAGGTAGACGGTTTCGGCTCTCCCGCCGATCCGCCAGGTGGAAAACTTGGCCAACGGGACGTCGTGCTGGATCTCCATCCTCAGCCGGCCGTAGCGACCGGGGCGGCGTCTGCCAGGCGGTGGGCGAGCTTTGTGATGTCGCCAGCGCCCAGCATCAGCAGCAGTTCGCCGGGACGGGCATTGGCCCGCAGATGTTCGGCCACGGCATCGAAGCTGGTCAGGTAGGCGACGTCCATGGTTGGGGCCTGGCGGCGGACCGACTCGGCCAGATGGGAGGAGTCGACAGGAAAGTCGGCAGGCGACTCGCCGGCGGGGTAAACGTCCGTGACGATGACCCGGTCGGCTCCGGTCAGGGACGCACCGAAATCCTCAAGGAACGCCGTCAGCCGGCTGTAGCGGTGGGGCTGGAAGACCGCCGTGATCGGCATGCCGGTCAGGCGGGCGGCAGCCAGCACGGCCCGGATCTCGCTGGGGTGGTGGGCGTAGTCGTCGATGACCCGCATGCCGGCAAAGTCGCCGACCGTCTGGAAGCGGCGGGCGACCGAGTTAAAGGTGCTCAGGGCCGCTTTAAGCGCCGGCAGCGGCACGCCGAGGCGGCGGGCGGAGGCGATCACGCTCAGGGCGTTCAGGACGTTGTGATGGCCGAGCACGGACAGGTGGAACTCACCCAGGGCATCGCCTTCGTCGAAGACGGTGAAGAATGAGCCCTCGTTGGTCAGCCGGATGCCTTCGGCCCGCACGTTGGCGGTGGCCACGGTCCCGTAGGTGACGACTTCCCGGTCGAGGCGGGAGCGCAATTCCATGGTGCCGGCATCGTCGGCGCAGAGGATGATCGTACCGTCGGCCGGCACGCCCCGGATAAAGGTGGCCATCGTCTCGATGATCTCGTCAAGGTCCTTGTAGTGGTCCAGATGGTCCAGTTCCAGGTTGGTGACGACGACCATGGCGGCCGAAAGGGCCCGCAGCGAGCGGTCCGATTCGTCGACTTCGGCGACCAGATAGGACCCGGAGCCCAGGCAGCCGTTGCCGGACAACTGGGGCACTTCGCCGCCGATGAAGCTCGTCGGGGCAAAGCCGGCCTGATCGAGGACGTAGGCGGCCATGGCGCTTGTCGTCGTCTTGCCGTGGGTGCCGGTAATGGCGAGGCTACGGCTCTGGCCCATGAAATGGTTCAGCAGTTGCGAACGGTGCCAGATAATCAGGTTGCGGGCTTTGGCCGAGACGAGTTCCGGGTTGTCGGCCTTGATGGCTGTGGAGACGACGACTAGCGGGTTGCCCTTGGGCATCGTGTCGGCGTCGTGGCCGATGGTGATCGTGGCGCCCTTGCGGCGCAGTTTGTCGATCAGAGAGGAATCGTTCCGGTCGGAGCCGCTGACCTGGCTACCCAGTTCCAAGGCAACCAGGGCGAGGGCGGACATGCCGATCCCGCCGATGCCGATGAAGTGCAGCTGTTCCGGAGCGTTCACACGGAGGTCCCTTCTTGTGGCGTGCCTGCGGCGGGATGCGATTGGCTGGGATGGTGCCTTGCTGGCAGCATCGTCAGGATCTGTTGGGCGATGGTCGAGGCCGCGCCTGGCACTGCGATTGTCGCACAGGCGGAAGCCATCGCCAAGCGTGTCTCTTGGTCACGTAGAAGCGGTGAGATCTCCGCCCAAAGCGTGTGCTCGTCTAGTCCATCTTCATCGAGGAGCCGTGCGGCACCGGCGGTGACTGCGGCCCGGGCATTGGCTTCCTGATGCCGGCCGGCACCCGGGTAGGGGATGTAAATCGTCGGCACGCCGGCCACGGCCAGTTCGGCGACCGACGTGGCTCCGGCCCGGGCGATCGCCAGATCGGTGGCGGCCAACAGGCCCGGCATATCCGTGCCGTAGGGCAGCAGCTGATACCGGTCGCTGGTGACGCCATGTTGGACCAATGCGGCCCGGGCGTCGGCATACCCGCCCTCCCCACTGAGGTGGACCACCTGCCAGTCGGTCTCGGCCAGGAGTTTGCCGGCCAATGCGGTGGCCACGGCGTTGATCCGGCGGGCCCCCAGGCTGCCACCCATGATCAACAGCGTCGGGCGCTGGGGATCGAGGCCGAACTGTTCCGGTTGGCGTTCCCGCCGGCCGAAGCCGTTCCGCAGCGGGTTGCCGGTCCAGACAGCCCTGGGCAGATGTTCGGCCGTTTCGGGAAAGCTGACGCAGACCCGCGTGGCCAATCGGGCCAGCCCTCTGGTGGCCAGACCGGCATCGGCATTCTGTTCCAGCAGAACGATCGGCACCCCGGCCGTCGCCGCTGCCAGGACCAAGGGCACGCTGATGTAGCCGCCGGCGCCGATGACGACGTCCGGCCGTGCCGTCAGGAGCCAGGTCCGGGCCAGGCGGAAGCTCTGGACGAGCTTGCCCAGGGCATGCAGCATCGGCAGGCCCGGTTTGCGGGGGACGGTGACGACGGGCAAAGCGACAAAGGGATAGCCGGCTGCCGGCACTGCTGTCGCTTCCAGGCGGGAATCGCTGCCGACGAAGGTGATCGGCAGGTCGGGGGCCAGCCCCCGCAGGGCATCGGCGACGGCGATAAGGGGATAGAGGTGACCGCCGGTGCCGCCGCCGGTCAGAGCGACGCCCGTCATTTGACGGGTCCCGCCGCAGGCTTGTGGGCGAGCGGTTCCTTGGCGACCAGGGCCAGCCGGGGGCTTTGATGGCGGCTGATATTCAGCAGCAGACCGACGCAGAGCAGGTTGAGGCATAGCGACGAGCCGCCAAAGCTGATAAAGGGCAGTGGGATGCCCGTCGTGGGCACGCTGGCGGTGACGACGCTGATGTTCAGCAGGGCCTGGCCGACGATCATCCCTGTCAGGCCCGAGGCCAGCAGCTTGGCAAAGGGATCGCGGGCTTTGCGGGCGATCCGGAAACCCCGGGAGGCAAACAGCGAGAGCAGGATCAGCAGCCCGATCGTGCCGACGAGGCCTGTTTCCTCGGCAAAGACGGCAAAGATGAAGTCCGTGTGGCCTTCCGGCAGGTAGAAGAGCTTTTGCATGCTCTGGCCGATACCTTCGCCGAAGATGCCGCCCGAGCCGATGGCCAACAGGGATTGCACGAGATGGAAGCCGATCCCCCGGGCATCGCTCCAAGGGTCCATATAGGCGACGAGGCGGGCTTTCTGATAGGGGATTTGCGAGGCCATCAGCAGGATGCCGACGGTGGCCGCAGACAACAGGCCGCCCAGCTTGACCCAGCTCAGGCCGGCGGCGATGTAGACGGCCAGCAGTCCCCAGGACATGACCATCGCCGTGCCCAGATCGGGCTGGATCAGGACGAGGATGACGAGACCGGCGCCGGGGACGAGGACTTCCAGGCGTTCTTTCCAGTTGAGCTGGCGATAGGACGGATGGGAGAGGACGAGGGCGGCAAAGAGGATCAGCACCAGTTTGGCTGGTTCGGACGGCTGCAGGCTCATCGGGCCGATATGCAGCCAGCGGTTGGCGCCCTTGATGTTCACCCCGATGCCCGGCAGATGGGTCGCCAGCAGCAACAGGGTCGTGCCGATGACCGCGGGCCGGATCAGGCGCTTGACCCAGTCCAGGCGGGCCGTCGCCCCGATGCCCATCGCAATGAGGCCGAGCCCGGCCCAGGCCGCCTGCCGTTTGAAAAAGTAGGCGCCGTCATGGAGGTTCTGCTGGGCGACGTAGCCCGAAGCCGACAAAATCGTCACGAGCCCCAGCAGCGTCAGCGCCAGGGCGACGGCGAGCAGGAGCACGTCGGGACGGTTAGAGGGCTTGGACGATGGCTTTGTAGACATCCCCACGCTCCTCATAGTTGTTGAATTGGTCAAAGCTGGTGCAGGCCGGCGAGAAGAGGATCACGTCCTCCGGTTCACTGAGGTGCCGGGCCGTCGAGACCGCCTCTTCCAGAGTACCGACGACGGTGGTCGCCGTGTAACCCGTTTCGGCCAGGCGTGTGGCAAAGCTCGGTCCCGCCTCGCCCATCAGCACGGCGTGCCGGACGCCGGCGGCGACGGCTTCGGTGAGTTCCCGGAAGTCGCCCCCTTTGTCACGACCACCGCCGATCCAGATGAGCGGCCGGCGAAAGCTGATCAGGGCCCGGCGGGCGGCTTCATAGTTCGTCGCTTTGGAGTCGTTGACGTAGTCCCGCCCGTCGAGCCGACGGACGGCTTCGAGGCGGTGGTGGACGCCCGTGAAGGTCCGGATCGTCTCCCGCAGGGCGGCAACGTCGTTGCAGTAGGGCCACGCTGCGGCGACGGCGGCGAGGACGTTTTCGACGTTGTGGTCGCCGGGCAGCGGGATCTCGCTGACGGGCATGACGGGTGTCACCTGACCGTCTTCCCAGACGACGACCCAGCCGTCGGCGAGGCCGGTGCCGTTCGGGAGGGTTTGCAGACGGCTGAACGGGAAATGACGGCTGGCGATGCCGGACAGGCGGCGGACGATCTCTGGCTGATCGGCGTTGTAGACGGCCCGGTCCGAGGCCGTCTGCCGGGCGAAGAGCTTCGCCTTCAGGCCGAAATACACGTCACGGCTGCCGTGACGGTCCAGGTGATTGTCATAGAGGTTGAGCAGCACGGCCGTTTCCGGGGCCAGCTCGTGCACGGTTTCCAGCTGGAAGGTGCTGATCTCAGCCACCAGGACCTCCCAGGCCTGCTGGGCGATGGAAACCAGGGGCAGGCCGATGTTCCCGCCACAGCCGACGTTGCGGCCCTGGGCCTGCAGGATGGCATCGATCAGGCTGGTCGTCGTCGTTTTGCCGTTGCTGCCGGTGATGGCCACCATCGGCGAGGGGCAGAGGCGATAGGCGAGTTCGATTTCACCGATCAAGGGGATGCCCCGGCGGACGGCCTCAGTCAAAATCGGGGCATCGAGGGGGATGCCGGGCGAGGGGACGACCATCACGGCGTCATCGAGCAGGGTGGCGCTGTGGCCGCCGCCTTCACAGGTGATGCCGACGGTGGTGAGCTGGTCCATGGTCGGGGCACCCAGCTGGCCCCGGTCACTGAGGACGGTCCGGGCGCCGAGGGTTTGCAGCACGGTGGCGGCGGCGATCCCGGAGCGGGCCCCGCCGAGCACGACGACCCGGCGATCGTGCCATGAGGCGATCCAGGTGGCCCGGGAATCAGCAGGAAATACCATCGAATGCCGCCGTCCTTCTCCACTAACTGTCCCGCAGACCGTTGGGCGGTGCAGGGCTCCCGGGCGGCGGCCCCGAAACCGCCAAAGCCGCTCAGCGGGTGGTGGGGCGGCTTTCGGTGACGGCCGGACGGGGGCCTTCGGTCGGCTGGTAGCGTACCCCACTCTTTATTCCGAGTACTGTGACCAACGCACACAGGCAGGCAGCCAGGTAGAAGCGTCCGACCACCTTGGTCTCCGGCCAGCCGCCGAGCTCAAAATGGTGGTGCAGGGGACTCATCCGCCAGATGCGTTTGCCCGTCGTCTGAAAGCTGATGACCTGGCTGATCACGGATAGGGTCTCGACGACGAAGACGCCGCCGACGATGACCAGCCACAGCTCGGCGCCGGCGCTCGACGCCAGGGGGGTGATCGCCGCACCCAGGGCCAATGAGCCGAGATCGCCCATGAAGACCTGGGCGGGATGCCAGTTGAACCAGAGAAAGGCGATGAGCCCGCCGATGACGCTGGCCGCAGCGATCATCGCCGCAGTGGACAGGGCCGTCATGGGCAGGCTGGCAACGAGCATCATCAGGGGCAGCAGGCAGATGATGCCGGTGCCGCTGGCCAGGCCGTCGAGACCGTCGGTGAGGTTCACGGCGTTTGTGGCGCTGGCGAAGACGAAGGCGCACACGGGGATCCGCCAGAGGCCCAATGGGATAGTCAGCTCCGTGTAGGGCACGAGCAGGGGGTGGTTTTCCCCCATGGCGATGAGGGCATAGCCCCAGGCGGCCCCGAGCAGCAATTGTGCGAGGAGCTTCAGCCGGCCGGGGAGACCTTTATTGTTGCGGTATTTGATGATCAGCCAGTCATCCAGGCCGCCGACGAGGGCAAAGCCGAGCAAAATCGCGGAAAAGAGCCAGGCGGCCGGGGTACCGCCCGTCAGCAGGGGCGGCAGGACCAGGGCCGGCGTGATCAGGATGATCCCGCCCATGGTGGGCGTGCCGCCTTTGGCCTTGTGGCTTTGCGGGCCCTCGTCGCGAATCGCCTGGCCGGCTTTGAGGCGGCGCAGCACGTCCACGACGGCCCGGCCCGTCAGCAGGCCCCCGATGGCGGCGGCGAGGGCGATTGCGGCAAGTGTGGATGGATGGAGAATCATGTCTGCCAAGTGGGTACTTACTTATGGTAAAGTCATGGCTTGTGGATCCGTTGTAATTGTCATCGTAGGTTAGCGTAATTTGGCCCAGTCACAAAGCACGCTCAATGTCAGTCGTCAGGGAGAGTCATCGACCGTGACCACCGTTGCCGAAGTCCTGAAGCGCGAGCGGGAAACCCAGGGTATCCCCCTGGAAGATGTCGCCCAGAAGACTTATATCAAGCTGCACTACCTGCATGCACTTGAGGAGGACCGCCCGGATCTCTTGCCGGCGCCGGTCTACACCTGTGGGTACATCCGTCAGTACGCCAAGCTCCTGGGCTTGAACGGGGCGGACCTCGTCAACATCTACCAGCAGCAGCACAAGCCCCGTGAATATTCCATCGTCCGCAACTCAGGGGCCCTGGGCCCCGAAACCCGGACCGAGCCCCGTCAGGGCGAGCAGGCCTATGCGGATGCGCCTTTGTCGCTGGTCACAGTCGACGACGAGGCGGAGGATCTGGCCCTCGCAGCGGAAGGCCTCCTTGAGCCGATGGAAGCAGTGAGCCGGCCGGCGCCTGTGGCAGCAGTCAGTCGACTGGATGCAGGCAGCCGCCAGGATACTGTCGCTCGTCCGGAATCCACCAGCCGCCCTGCGCCTTTGGAGGTGATCAGCCGGCCTGTGCCGATGGCCGAGCAGGCGGCTCCGTCCGCCTCACGTCCCGCCGCCATGGGCAATCCCGTGCCGTTCAGTCCGTCGCTTTCGACCGCACCGCCGCCGTCGGCCACCGTTTCCCGGCCGGGGAACGGTCCGATGCGCCAGATGCCGACCCCGGCCGCCGAGCCGGTTCTGCGGCAGCCGAAGCCCATTCCCAATCAGCTGGAGGTCCGTATCGATACCCGTGATGCGCTGTTGTCGCACCCCGAAGCTGAAAAGGTTCTCGTCCTGGCCCGCCAGCAGGCGGACGAAATCCTCATCCGGGCCCGCGAAGAGGCCCAGCGCCTGCGTCAGGGTGCCGAACAATACGCCGAGCAGATCCTGATGCAGCTGGAGACCGACGTGAGCCGGACGCTGGCCGTGATCAAGAACGGCCGCAGCCACCTGCAGACCCGCCAGCGTGGCCGCCGGACGCCGGAGCGCCCGAACGAGCGTGAGCGGAGCGCCGAAGCACCGTCCTCCTGATCGTGTTGCCAGCTGCCATTGGCCACTGGCTCCCCGTACTCGTCACCCTGATCGTCGCCCTGACGGCCAGGGTGGTCCTGGTGCGGATGGTGCTGTCCCGGTTTACGGTTCTGGCCGGATCCATCGGCAAGAGCTATCTGAGACGGGTCGACGGGACCAGCCTGATCATCGTCGGGGTGCTCACCGCCCAGGCCCTGTTTAAGATTTACCGGCTGGAGTCGTCCTTCACGCTCGGCTATCTTCTCCTGATCGGCTGTTCCGTTTACATCGTCGTCGAGACGATCAAGTGTTTTCTCGTCGATTATCACCTGATCCATCGCCAGGGCCGGGCCGTGCCCCGCCTGCTGATCAACGTGGCCGAAGTCGTCCTGTTCGGCGTTTTGTTCCTGTCGTTGAGCAGCAGCATCTACCAGGTCAATCTGACGCCGTTTTTGGCGACTTCAGCCGTCCTCAGCGCCGTGATCGGTCTGGCCCTGCAAGACACCCTGGGCAGCTTGTTCGCCGGATTGTCCCTGCAGGCCGACAAGCCCTTCCGGCCGGGCGACTGGGTGGAGATCGCCGGATTTCTCGGCGAAGTCCGGGAAGTCACTTGGCGAAGCACCAAGCTGCGGACCCGCCGCAACGAATTGATCGTGCTGCCCAATAATCGCGTGGCCAAGACGGAAATCCTCAATTACTCGCAGCCGAGTCTGCCGGTCGAGCGCTTCGTCACCATCGGTCTGGCCTATGACCTGCAGCCGAATCAGGTGAAAGCCGCCGTCCTCGATGCCCTGTCCGGCTTGCCCGGCGTGTTGGAGACACCCCGGCCGGACGTGCGGGTCTTGAAATTCCAGGAATACAGTGTCGAGTATCAGGTCATTTACTGGATCACGGATTTTCACGGCGACATGCGCATTGCCGCCGGGGTGCGCAGCGCCCTCTGGTATGTCTGCAAACGTCAGGGCATGCGGATCCCGTTCCCGGTCCGGCACATTTCCATCCAGTCTGAGCCGGTGATACCCGATTCCGGTGATGGCCGTGAGGTGATGGCCGCCTTGTCGGCAGTGGATTTTCTGCGGGTCCTGCCGGCGGAGAGTCTCGTCGCCTTGGCCGACCATATTTCTCGCGAAGTGTGGTCTGCCGGCGAAACCGTCTTTCAGGAAGGGGCAGCAGGGGATTCCTTATACGTGGTTCTGGACGGGGCGTTGCGGGTCGAGGCCCACAGTCCCGAGGGTGAACCGGTCGCCCTCGGAGAGTTGGGTCCCGGCAACGTCATTGGCGAGATGTCGCTGCTGACGGGTGAGCCCCGCTCGGCGAGCATCGTCTGTCAGAGTGACGTGACGCTTCTGCGTTTGCCGAAAGCGGCATTGCAGCCACGTCTGCAGGCCCATCCGGAACTGCTCAGCGAGATCAGTCGGATCATCAGTGTGCGCATGGAAGCCAATGAGGCGTTGTTGAACGCCCATGCCCAGGATGCCCTGGTGGCACAGGAAGCGGACGAGCGGTCCCGGCGCCTGTCGAGCCGGATTCGCCAGTTCTTTAATTTGCCTGCTTAAAGGAAACTTGTTGAGCCGCCAATTTGGCGGCTTTCAGGATCCTGATAGGGTCGGACATGGGCAGTCGGTTTGCGCTGAGCGTTCCGGTGGCATAACTGGGGACAGGGGATATCTCAGTGCCCCAGCCGGCGCGCGCCAAAGGCTGGCCTCGCAGGCGCTGTTCTGGCACGCTGAGTCAGCCTGATATCGGGTGATGGTTTCGCATCAACAGGTCGGACGCAACCATGCGCCGATAGGGCCACAAGGGGTATTGCCAAGATGGTTGGGGGACTGGGCGGCGATCCACTCGGCATGCAGTCCAGGCTGTTTTCCGAGCTTACTGGCCTGAGCGGTCCCAGTACCCGAGCGCGTCGTAGAGACGAGCCGAGACTGACGGAATCACCGCCCCCATCGACGGCCCCCCCGGGCCAGGGTCGCCTGCTGACGCTGACCCAGAATGCCGCACTGATGGCGGCCATGTCACTCAAAGTGGGTCTGGAACGGGACCGCCTCATCCAGGAGGTCCTGCAAAAACTCGGCCAGTCCCGTACCCCGATGAACGAGGCGATCATCGGGGCATTGGCGGGTTATGGCCAGTCCTTGAGTGCCCAGACCGTCTCGGTGGTCAAAAAGGGCTTGTTGACTGGCGGCGTAAAGACCCCCGAGCAGGTGGATGCGGCCGTCGTCCTCATGCTCAACGGGTTGGCCGTCAATCCCAAACGGGTCCAGGCCGTCAGCGCCTTGATCAATGGGGCGCCGTTGCCGGAAGCGCTGGGCTCTTTGGCAATGCAGTTGGAAAATGTGCAGGCCTTTTTGCAAGGGTTGCGTGTCGACATTGACCGCGCGGTCTCGGCTCCGGGTTTTGCTGCCAAGACGTTGACCGCCGATGATTTTCTGGGCGATGGGTTGCCCGACCTCGCTACACCCGTCGCCACCTCAGAGCAAGCCCACGCACACGCTCCCGGCGCCAGCACGGTTCCAAGCAGTACTCCCCAGGCACCGCACGCCGATGCCGGTATCCAGGCACCCCCCTCTGGAATCCCTGTTGCCGAGACGTCGCAGCCGCCAGGACCCACTGCGGAAGGAACCAGCGGCAATGTCGTTGGTGACGCCGTGGCGCAGCCGCACGCCGCCGACGGCGAAGGGCAGGCCGACACCGCCAGTCCGATTGCTCAAAGGGAAACGCACTCTCACGCCGCTGGCGTGAATCCGGCCCATTCAGGGGTCGACGGCGCTCGTCCTGATCAACGGCAGGCCCAGCCACCGGGACCTGCGGCGACAGCGGGTGTGTCACCAGTGCAGGTTCATACCGATGCGCCCGGTGCAACTTTAGAAAATGCCGAGGCGCTTAATTTGCCGCCCGAGCCGGCGCACGCCCAAACCCCCGGCACGAATCCGACAAGCGCCGGCTCTATCAGCACTGAGCCGGATCAACCACAGGCCCCGGTCCCTGCCATCAATCCGACGAACGCCGGGACGGTCGGCGCTCATCCGGTACCGCCGAATGCGCAGACTGACGGGGCCAGTCCGGCAATCAATGACGGTGTGCAGGCGAGTCCGGAGCAGATTGCCGAGCAGCCGATTGGTGGCGAATACGGCAATGGCATCAAGATCGGACCCAATCCGGAACAGCCCCATCCCCAGAGCCGAGCGATTACGCAAGCCGCTACCGGCGCCATTGCCCAGGATCAGGTCTCGCGCCAATCTCCGCCAGTCGCTGTGCCGCAGGCGGGACCGGTGGCTCCCGTGCTTGCGGCGGGTCACGCACAGTCTCCCGGCGTGCCAGGATCCACGGCAGGTCCCGGCGGCGATCACCCGGATCAGTCTCCGGCACCAGACCTGGGCGTCGAAGGGGCTGCCCCTGCCAGTCCCAATGCAGAAACGCCGCAAGCGCCGGTTGCTAGTCCGATGCCGGCAACCGCCGATGCATTGGGTGTCGATGCAGCACCGCCCGACAGCCAGGCACACGCATCACGGCCAGCAATCCCGGGCGTGGCGAACGTTCCTACGGTGATCGGCTCGGATGCGGCCCCGGCTCCCGATGCCAGCCAACTGGGCGTGCATCCCGATCCCGCTCGTACTGAGTTAGCGGCGAGAGATGCAATCGCACCGTCGGTCACCAGCACTGTTGCTAAGGCTGAGTCGGGCCGGAGTAGCGTGGATTCAGTGAATGCGGGTCCAGACGACCTGCCCTTGGCACCTGACGGGGAGTCCTCGGCCCCCACAAGAGGTTCCACGCCGTCCGTCGCTCCGACTGGTTCACCCCGGGGAACGCATACCGAGCCCGAACTTGCGACTGTTTACGGTGGACCTGCGCCAGATACATCTGACGAATTTGCCGACGACATTGCCCAGGCAGTGCCGGGGACTAAGCGTCCAGGCATCCTTAATCAGCCAGCAGCCGCAGCTCCCGCCGATCCTGTTGCTGCGGGACAGCCCATAGCGGCAACGCCGAATGGTCCTGGCATTCCGGATCAGTTTGGATCTGCTGCAGCGGACGCTCCCAATGTACAGAACCAGCCATTAGCAGGGGCTCAGGCTCTGCCAGGTGTGCACCAGCAGCCATTGGCAGGGTCTCAGGCTCTGCCAAGTGTGCAACAGCAGCCATTGGCTGGACCTCAAACCTCGCCAGATGTGCAACAGCAGCCATTGGCAGGGGCTCAAACCCCGCCAGATGTGCAACAGCAGCCGTTAGCAGGGGCTCAAACCCTGCCAGGTGTGCAACAGCAGCCATTGGCTGGACCTCAAACCTCGCCAGATGT
>JACMPN010000653.1 GCA_014377495.1 Candidatus Sericytochromatia bacterium | reverse complement strand
CGCCGCCCGTGCCGCCGTATCGTCCGCGGAGCCGGTGCCGACGACGACGACCCCGTCGGCGAGGTCCCGCACGCGGGCGATGGCGGCGGCGATCGCCGCCGCCTCATCGCGGACGATCATCGCCACGGACAGGCGGGGGCCCGCACCATGATTGCCGGGTGTTGCAGGCGTTGCTTCGGTCATGGGGGTGGCGTCTCCCGATCAGGTCATCGTGACTGGCTTGGGTCGTGTCGGTCAGTTTAGCGTGGGTCTGCCGGCAGGCGATGGCCCGGTCAACGTTTTTTGCACGGCTTTTCCAGGCTCTGTGTCACTGATAGAGCCACAGATGGCGGCGAGACGTCTCTTGGCCGGTGCGCAGCCACTCGACGTTTGTTGTCCGGCGGTGGCACGATGGCGTCGTGGTCTGGCCTGACCCGCAGTTCCGACCCATGCGTTTTCGACGGATTACCGTCCCTGTTGTCTATGACCGGAGTTCGACATGCGCATCCTGTTGATCAAGGAGCACGCGCTCACCGGATCGCTTGCGACCAATCAACGCCTGATTCCGGCCCTGGTGGCCATGGGCCACCGGGTGATCCCCGTGGATGTCGGGGCCCTGGCGACCCTGTTCGGCCATGACGGGGCCCAGCAACTGGTCGTACAGCATGCCCGGGCCTTCCAGCCGCACCTGGCCCTGGTCTTTCCGCCCCATGACATGCTGGCACCCGAGACCTGCACGGCCCTCCGTGACCTCGGCGTGCCGTTGGTCGGCTGGCGCGAGACCGATGCCCATCATCTGCAGAAAATGGCCCAGCGGCCGGCCGCCCAACGGCGCTTTCTGGCGCTGGACGGCACGAAGTTCACGTTGAACGCCACGACCAGCCGGTGTGCCTATGAGGCAATGGTCGAGCTGGGTCTGCCGAGCGCCGCATACCTGCGGTTGGCCGGTCACCTGCCGGTGACAGGGCTGGCGCCGCTGTTGCCTGAGGTGGAGATCGGCTTTGTCGGCTCACCCCACATCGGCGACGAGGACCAGGATACCGCCGGACGGCGGGGTGCCTTGACCCAGATTCTGCAGAAGGGGTTGAAGCTGCAGGTTTGGGGTGCCGATTGGGATCAGGTGCCCGATTTGGCCACTGCCTGGCAGGGTCGGGTCACCGACGAACTGTTGACGGGGCTCTACCACTACACCCAGATCAACCTGAACGTGGAAGGTTGGGCCCGTTCACCGGTGACGCCCCGCATGTTGGACATCGCCTTCTCCGGGGGGTTCCAGCTCATCGATGCCTGCCCTGAGCTGGCGGACTACTTCGAGCCGGGTCTGGAATCCATTTCCGTCGACTCGCCGACTGACCTGTTGTCGAAGATCGCTTACTACCGGGTGTATCCCGAGGCGCGCTTCGCTGTCCTGGCGGCAGCCAAGGCCCGGGCGGAGCGGGATCATACCTGGGCGGCCCGGTGGCCGGAGTTGCTGGCGGCTCTCGACACCCGTTGGGGCAAGGCCTTGGCGGAGGATGGCAGCCCGGACTTTGTGGACGTCGCTGCCGCTGATGGCGTGCTGACGGCCTATCGGGCCATGTTGCACGTCAGCGAGGCGGCGGAGCGGATGGAAGAAGCCTTCGGCTATGCCGAGGCGATCCTGGGTGTGGCGCCCCACGATTACGGGGCCCTGGCGGCCCGGGCCCGGTGGGCGGAAATGGTCGGTGATGCCGAAGTGGCGCAGCGGCATTGGCAGATGGCCGGGGCCAGGTTTTCAGCGTTCACCTATCCGTGGGCCAAGCCGGCAGACCTCCTCGGCTGTCTGGGAACCGGCCGGATCGTGCCGGGTGACCCCCATGCCGAGGCGATCTGGCACCAGTTCAACCTGACACTGGCGCTGCAGGACATGGACGCCATGCGGGCCCTGTTGCCGGAGATGGCCATCGTCGATTTCGACGCTTTGGAGTCCTTCGCCGGCGGCTTGTTCCGTAACGAGGAATTCGAGTTGGCGGCCCAGATTTATGGGCAATTGCTGTACGAAGCGCCGGCCAAGTTGGACGTGCAGTTGGGCCTGGCCCGGTCCCTGCTCTGTCTGCAGCGCCCGGACGAGGCACGGCCCCTGCTGGAGGCGATCCTCGGCATCGAGCCGGGTCATGCCGAAGCGAAGCTGTTGCGCAGCAGCACATTGACTTGAGGGGTGGTGGCGCTCGAACGCCACGCCCCAACGGCACTCCCGCCCAAGAAAAGCGAACTGCCCCATCAAGCTGGCGACACAGCGGTAGGAACGCTCCCCGGTCCAGGAATATTAACAATCAATCCTCTTGCGACATCGCGATCCTGCCACTGTCTTGATTCTTGTTAGGTAGTACAGCTTGTTTTGGCCGTCAGTCAGATGGATATCGGCTTGTCAGGTGTGGAGAGGGGAAGATAGGGGTTGCCGTACGGTCGTACGAACTGTTTAGATCCATTCTGCCGACCAAAGACCATGAAAGTCCTCCGAAAGGTTTTTCACATGCGTCGTCCTACCTCGTTGGTATTGTGTAACGTCCTCTCCGGCCTGCTGGTCGCCGCTTGCGCTCCTGTCCTGCCCTCGATCATCCCCGGAAACACCGCCGATCCCCGGCCCGGTGTTGCCCCAGTGGCGCCCGTGACACCGGGCTGAGGCGCTGCGGTGATCCCAGACGGGCCGCCACGATCGATCCAACACAGCCAGGTCCCCTCGTCCCTGCCGTCTCCACTCGTCCAGCCTGCCGCAGCCTGGGCCGCGAGGCAGTGTGGCGAATGCCTTTGTCGGCCACGTCGCGACCCTGCCGATCCAGTCGGGCGAAAGGTTTCATTTGAACTGCCGATAACCATATTGCGGCCGTCTGGCCGGCTCGGACTGTCAGTCCGTCCCCGAGTCGGATAAAAGCCATTGCCGGCGCGGGTTTTGCGTCGGTAGGGCTCGGGTAGTTTGAGCAAGGATAATGGTTATCGTATTTTCCGGTTGCGCAAGCGGGTGAGATCCCGCCGGGTGCGGCAGGTTGAGTGAGGGTCTAGACGTGGGTATTGAGTTTCCATCCAGCGTGCGTGCCGGTGATTCGGTGGTCACGATCCGGACGGCCGACAACGTCAAAGGCAAAAAAGCTGAAAATCTGAACCGCATGTTGGCGGACGGCGACCTCAACGACAACATCACGGAGCTGGCCGGCAAAGACGGGCAGCTGGATGGCTCGGATCTCGTCAACGCCGGGTTTGACCCGAACCAATCCGAGGCGCTGGCCGCCAAGCTCAACGGCACCGGGTCCCGTAGCGGCGCCCCGAGCCTTGTCCGCGAGTTGGGTGGGCGCAACGCCGTCAGTCTCGATGAAGTCGTGCGCAGCCGGCCGTCGATGGATCGGGGCGGCCTCAATGCCTTGCCGGCCAAGCTGACTGCCATCGCCGATCCCATGCAGCGCGACGCTGTGATCATGGAGCTGGCGACGGACGCCTCGGCCCTCAGTCTGCGGGCGGACACCCTGGGTGGTGCGTCCGAAACGACCCGTTCCTGCTGGCGCGGCTTGGGGCTGCCCCAAAATGCGGATCAGTCCGGGGTCCGCACCGGCGGTCAGGAACAGTCGGATTTTGCCACCATCCCGTCGGCCAAGGCCATCGGCGACTGGTGCAAGAAAAACCACGTCTCCAAGGACGACTTTGCCCAGGCGGTCATCAGCCACCCCGACATCCCGATCAACGCCCGGCGGGAACTGCTTCACAATCTGGGCGTGACCGACGGGGATGCCCAGATCAACGCCAAGCACACGGCGGACGTGGGTGAAATCCAGAAACGGGCGGCTGCCTTGGCCGCTACTCTCGGGGCATCCACGCCCTGTCAGACGCTGACGATGGCGACGGGCAACGGCACGGGCACCGCCGGCATCGCCGGTCGCCGCAACGTCGGGGCCGGTTACTTCCAGACGCCCCAGATCGCGCCGACGGCACAGCGGGTCTTCACGCCGGAAGATGCCACCAAGCCCGTCGTCATGCGCTTCAATGCCGTGGGCGTCGACGAGAATATGGGTGTCGGCAAGAACGATCGCCTCGGTTCCAACGCAATGACCATGCGGGTCGGCAACCAGACGATCCACTTCGACGTCCTGAAAAACGCCCAGGGCGGCAACGATGTCATCCCTTCTGACCCGTCGGAACTCCGCAACAACCCGCTCGTCACCTACCACCCGGAGACGAACAGCCTGACGATCGCCGCCGGTGCCGGTCCGATCGCCTTTGAGCAGCGCAGCATCTTCGTCCTGCCGGAACATGCGAATGAGGCGCCGGCGGATGCCGACGAGTTTCAGGTTTCGGTGACCACCTACAACGCCAGCAGCGTCACCGTGGACCCACCGCGGGTCTCGCTGCCGCTGGAAGACACGTTCGACCCGGACAGGTTCACGACGCCGGACTTCAGCGCCAGCCCGGCCATCAAGGACATGGCCAAGTATCTGCAGCAGTTCCCCGTCAGCAAGGTGGCGCTGAGCCTGACTGGTGTCGGTCCGGTCAACGTGGTGGACGGCAAGCGCGTCCCGACGAAGACCGAAACGAGTACCTATGGCGACGGGGCGGAGTCGCGGACGAGCCTGAAGGGTGCCCGTCATGCGGACGTCAACGGCACCGTCAGCGAAGACCGGCAGACTCTGACGTTCTCCGTGACGGCCTCGACGGACCACGTGCGTTCCAGCCTGTTCGGGACGATCGGCAAAGCCACCGGTCCCCAGGCCAAAGCTGCCCAGGAGCGCCTGGCAGTCTTGCAAAAAGAGAACCCCGGCATGTCGGCGAACCAGCTGCTGTCGGCCCTGCGCAGCATCGCCATCGAGCATGCCGTGCAGAAGCAGCTGCACAAACAGGGCGTGGTCACCAGTGCGTGGCCGGAGCCCGCCGCCGTCATGGGGAACTCGCAGATCTCGATGGCGGACTACACGCTGTTCAACCAGATCGTGCCTTGAACCGCCGCACGCATTGAACACTCCGGGATGACGTCGAAAACGGGGGATGGGCTGTGAGCGACATGCAGGTCACCGCAAAGAATTTCGAGCTGCTCCGGCGGCTCGATTCAAACGGTGACGGCCAGATCACGCACGGCGAGGCCCAAAAGGCGGCGACTCTGGCCGGGCTCACCCGTCTCAAAAACGAAGCCGCCGAGCTGAGTCCGGCGGATCGCGTCACCGTCGTGCAACTGATCACCCAGCCGAAAACCGACGACGCTCAGCTCGTTTTCGGCGATCAGCGGCAGCGTCTGGGCAAAACCGAGGGCACTGTCACCTGGAGCGCCGCCCAAGCTGATCTGACCCGCCAGTCTGGCAGTCAACCGGCACCTTTGGGAACGGTCGGCCAGGAGCGGGTGGGCAGCCAGGTCAATAATGACTGCGGTCCTGCCGGTGCCCTTTACATGAACGACCGGCGCATCGAACGGGCGACGGGCCGGGCGCCCGAGCGTACGCAGGCCACTGCCGATGCGATGATCAAGCAATTGTCCTCGGCTGCCGGGACGACGGCCTCCGAAATGGCCGGCAAGATGACTGCGCACTTCCCCCATGCCGGTGGTCAGCGGTATACGTTTGCAGCGCACGATTTCACGTCGGCAGATCTGCTGATGTCGCTCCTCAAGGGGCTGGGCAGTGATCCCGGTGGCGTGATGGTGCCGATCATCAGCTCCAGCAATGCCAGCGACCAGAACGGCACTCGCCATTGGCTCGTCATCACCGGCATTGAGGGCGAAAACGTCCACTACTACGATCCCGCCGGTCCGGATGGGGCCAACCACCTCCAGACGATGCCAATCGGCGAACTGCACGGATCCTTGGAGGCACCGACATTTGGGCCACTGCAGATGGTCTACGGGCAAGGCGTCGCCGAATCGTCCGTAGTCGGTGATTTGAAGGCAGGGAGCCTGGTCGGTCAGGTGGATGTGCGCCTGATGAACCGGGACCTGAAAGTCATCGCGAGCCATGGGGTCTACGGCGACAAGGCCGTAGCCGACAAAACGGCGGAAACCCTGGCTGGGGCGCCCGGTAAGGATGCGCTCGTGCGCAGAGAAGGCAATGGCTTTGCGGTCTATGCCATCAACGAAGTGCGCGACCAGTTTGGCGGCCTTTGGTCGCACAACAGCCTGACGCAGATGGACAAGCGGGTGAAATCCGTCTTTATGACCGACCCCACCACCAATACCGTGCGCCAAGCCCGGACGATGCCTTAGAGACGATCGCTGTAGATTCTTAACCTCGGATCCGGTTACCGGTTCCGTCATGCCCAAAGGCCCCCTCCGCCGGCGGAGGGGGCCTTTGAATTGTGGGATCAGTGGGGTGCCGGAGGGCACCGCACCGGGGGTATCGGTTAGCCGAGGCTCTTTTTGAACGGGAGAATCGTGGCCAGCTGATGTGACACTTGATCCGACCCGCCGGCAAACACCGGACGGACCGCTACGGCCAAGCACCAACCAGACGCCAAGGTAAAACCGAGGGCCAACAGCAGAGTGAGATCATCCATCAGGGCACCATCCACGCGTCACAAAGCACAGGGGTGTAAGGGGCTTCCATGGCTTCGCCCGCACTGGGTGAAACGGCACCACGGCTTTCCCGTCGGTCTCTTAAGGCAGAGACAATGACATCTTAACCACTTTAAGAGGGCCATGGCAAGGTGTTTGCGAACATGGTTTGCATGCTGTCCCATCATGCGATGGGGAGCACCGACAGTCGGCTGCGGGGCTGGCACACTGATCAGAGCTTAGACGGGGTTCTGCGGGCGGGGGGATGAGATGGGCGACGAAACGGGGATGCGGCCGTCCCTCCAAGTGCCGACGGTGCTGAACGAGCAGCAACGTCTGGCGATTGCGTCGGTCGGGGCGGGTTTGACCCAGTTGGGGACCCTGTTGGACGCGACCGATGCCTGTCGGGGGACGACGGGGTCGGGGCCCAGTCCCCTTGATGCGGTCGCTTCGGCGCTCGATCTGCTGATCGGTGGCGGGCGTCTGTATCTGCAGGAACTGCTGGGCAAGAGTATGGGCGCCTCCGTCGGTCGGATGGGGGTGTCGGGCCATGCCCCGGTGAGTGCGGCATTTCAACTGTTGCAGGAGCGTCAGCCGGAGCAGTTCCGGGAGTTCGTCGAGCTGGAGCTGCCGTGGGCTTTGGCCACGGCCCTGGCGGACGTCCCGGCGATCTGGGCGGCGCGGCTGCTGATGCTCGTCTCCGACGATCTGCAGGACAAAGTGGTCATCCTGCTGGGGGTGATGGCTCAGGCGGCGGATGCGGGGGGCGCAGCGGCGGCCGTGGACACGTTGCTGGTCATCCTGCGGCAGCTCCCCCTGGCGTCGGCCGAACGGATCACAGCGGCGATCGACCAAATGGTGCCGGCGGTGACTGAGTTGCTGTATCGCCAACTGTTTCAATGCACCGACCTTCTGCAACTTGACGACCGGACGATCCAGCTGCTGGTTCGGGAGCTCCCGCTGTCGGAATGGGCATTGGTGATGAAGTACGCCAATCCGCAGGTTCGGGAGGCAATTTTGCGCAATGTGACCCAGCGTGTGGCTCTGATGCTGGGGGAAGAGGTCGAGATGATGCGGCCAGCCGGCCTTACGGGGGCCGTTGCAGCGCAGCAGAAGCTGTCGGCAGCGATCGGGCGTATCCGCTGGACTCATCGGACTTCCGAGACGTAACTGAAACAACACGCAGGCCAAACCGGGGTTTACCAACTGTCGCCTGAAAACGGGTCATGCCTGTCCTGGGAATGGCTCGATTTGCTGCCCACTGGGTCAGCTGGGCCGGAACGGCCTTCACCCGCACGGCAAGTGTGCCGAGTGGTGGATCCTTGCCCCGGATTGGGGTCGCTGCTACAACTATGGTCTGCAGCCGGAACAGTTTGGGGGGATCAGTGCGATCCCGCTTGCCGATGGGGTGGGTGGTAGCGAACAAGCGGTAGCTGAATCAACCGGACCGAGCCTATGGCGCTGCGTGAGTGTTGCCGTCAAAATTCCTCGAATACAAAGCGAAACTGCAGAATTGCCACGTTGATCCGGGTTCGTTGGCGCGCATCGTGTAAAATGGGATACAATGGGGCGGTAGGAAGTATTCACGCTTGTATCCACGGTGTAGGGAGATATATCAATGCCACCAGTGAAACCGAAGGCCGGTAAAACCCAGGCCAGCCGGAAAGCACCACCAGCCCGGGTCCGGCGCGCCCCGGCCCAGTTGCTGGCGGATCTCAAGGGACAGCGCGACGCGCTGGCCGGCAAGATGGAAGAAAAACTGGCGAAACTGGATGACAAGATTGCCAAGGTGGGTGCCCGCTACGAGAAGAGCATCAAACTGGCTGAGTTGCAGGGCGTCGATGCGCAGCAATTGACCCAGCAGCTGGAAGACGCCAAGCGTCAACAGCGCCTGCTGCGTTTGGCACTCAAGGCCAAAATCAAACGGTAGAACGGGGTGCGATGGCGCCAACGGCGACATCCCCGGCAAATGGGCAGGCACAGGGCGTGATGGTCGGCCGTCTGAGAGGACGTTGCCGGCAAATCCACGCTCCTGTGGTGGTCCATTGCCGGGGATGTCGCCGTTTCCGGGGGCGGGTCGGGGGCTGCGACCTGGCCTGTTTGCAGACGTCTCTGCCCCGGAAGTCGTCGAAGACCCACCATCGACGCCTTTCCGGTACTACAATACCCATGTGTTGGTTGCTGGCCGGACCCGTCCATGGGCGACTCGGTCGGCACCCCGGAGATCATGCCCCTGAGACGAGGTGCCCGTATGGCCCAGACAATCGAAGCAAAAGCGACCGCCCCGGATCGCTCATTCATCCAAAAGCGCTGGTTCTCCCTGTTCGGGCTGGTCCCCATGGGGGTTTTCGTCGTCTGGCACTTGCTGAGTGTCTCCAAATGGTGGAGCGGCGCCGCCGGTTACGATGCGATGATCGTCGCCAGCCGTGGTTCCTGGCTGCAGTGGCTGGGCACGGTGCTGCTGATCGGCTTTATCGCCTATCACGCCGTCATCGGCATCCGGCTGATGTTGAAGGCCCGGGTCCTGTCGCCCAAGCCGACAAAGCTGTTGCACTGGACCTATATCCTGCAGCGGGTCAGTGCCATCGGCATCCTGCTGTTTATTCCGGCCCATGTCTACAAGGCCAAGCTTTCCCCGGCCCTGGCGGGGACCCACGAGACCTTCAAGGGCATGCACGAGGCCTTCGCCGTCATGCCGGAGCGCTGGCTGACCCTGCCCGTCTACATCCTGGGCACGGCGGGCGTCGCCTACCATCTCGCCCATGGCCTCTGGACGGCCAGCGTCTCCTTCGGGTTCGCCCAGAGCGCCGCCGCCCAGAAGCGGATGCAGATCGTCAGCGTCGTCTTCTTCCTCTTCCTGATCACGCTGGCGTACACGTCAATCGTCGTCATCATCCGGGGTTGAGTGTGATTGGGGGTGGCCATGACGGCCGGCTTTGATCCGGAACCTGCTCAGCGTCCAGCCGGACGCGATCGCAGAACCCGGACCAAATCCGACTCGCCCTGACCGCCCTCAATCGCACTCAACGGCACCACTGAGACTGCGATTTGAGTTTTTTCTTTCTTTTTTTGGGCTCCCGCCGGGGGCTCTTTTTGTTTTTGGGTTTACGACAGGGCGGCGGTGACGGCGGAGGCGAGCCGGGCCGCACTGCCGGGGGCATGGCGGAGGAATAGATTGGGCTCGATCAGTTCCACCTCCATCAGCCACAGCGTGCCGTCCCGTGCGATCCCGTCGACCCGGGCGTAGGGCAGGGGTGCTGCCATGTGCGCCAGGAGGGTCGCTGCCTGTACCTGCAGCGCTTTCGCCGGGGTGGCCACCGTGATCGTGCCGCCATGGATGTCCTGAACCCGGAAGTCGCCTGTTTTGGGGCGTTTGATCACCGCGTGACTGTACTCGCCCCCGATGAAGATCAGGGACCATTCGCCATCGGCGAGGATCTCCGGTGCAAATGCCTGGATCATGGCGCCTGTGCTTTGTACCGTCTCTGCCAACTCAGCTTGGAAGGCGTCCGCTTCTGCTCGCCTGACCCGCCAGGTACGGTGCGCCCCGCCGGATACGAGCGGCTTGATGACCACTTCCCCCCAAGCCAGCCTATCCATCACGGTCGCCAGATCGGGGACAACCGGGCCGGGGTCCACAAAGCGGGTGGGGACGATGGGAATGCCCTGATCGGCCAGGTCCCGTAAATAGCGCTTGTCCAGGTTGGCCCGGATGGCGGCCGTGGGATTCAGTACGGGGATCCCCTGGCGGTCCAACCGATCCAGCCAAGCCGTGAACTGGCCGTGGTGCAGGTGGTAGTCCCAGGTGGAGCGGACGAGTACGCCTGCGGCCAAAGACCAGTCCACAGCCGGATCGTTCCAGATGAGCGCCGACGTCCGCCAGCCGTGTGTCTCAAGCGCGGCGATCAGGTCGCCATCATCGGGAGTGAGGTCCGGATAGGCGGCACACGTGGCCAGTGCCAGCAGTGGACGCTCCCCGGTAGTCACACGCTCATCCTACGGACGGAACGGTGGGCGCTGTGGCGGCGAGGGAGGGTCGGCTGCTAGGAGAAGGCTGACGACAGATCCTCAGGGATCTTAGGAAGTCTCGACAACGCAGCCGGCCCTTCATCGCCGTCACAGCGCCCGCCCTTGGCG
>JACMPN010000060.1 GCA_014377495.1 Candidatus Sericytochromatia bacterium | reverse complement strand
GGTAAGAATGTCGAGAACCTGGGGGCCAAGATCGAGCGCTACAAGTCGCTGACCAATGACATCGTGTCGGCCCAGCAGAGCACGGACCCGGGGGACAAGGCGGCTCGTCTGACCGCGTTGCAGAAGGTGGTCAAAGGGGAGGGAGCGGTCAATATCGCCGAGGGCAATGGGGCCGTCCGGGAGGACAAAGTGCGCCAAGCCCGGAGCAATTACCTGGTCGCCTCCGACGCTGTCGACGATGCCAGGACCCGTGGGGCCGGCTCCAAGGAGATCAAACATCTGGAGCGGGCAGCCGACGATGCGCTGGAAGCGATCGTGGATGCTCGTGGCCATTCGTGGCGGGATGGGTTGGCCGAGTTCTTCGGGGGTGCGGTCGGGGCCCAGGTGGCCAATGGCCTGAAGTACATGATGGAGCAACTCATGGAGTTGGCGAAACAACGTCAGCGGGTCAGTCAGTTAGGGGCCCTCTACGCCCAGGCTGTTGCGGAAGAACAGAAACTTACGGCAGATATTGCTATGTATGCGATGCCACAGGGTACACATAAATAAGCGGGGTTCGGCCGCTTCCAATTTGAGGAAGCGGCCAGGCAATTGACGGGCGATGGTGGTTGCGAAAAGGAGCGGTCGATGAAAGACGCAGTGAGATATGCGGGAGCCAGTTCTTATGGCCCGTTAGAGAGTGTCGCCAAAAAGAAATCAGATCCGGCGACCATCGTCCCTGACGTGACCACCGCAAGCCCTGAGATCGGTGGGGCCAACACGTACAGCTCCACCGGGACCCTGCCGCCGTCGGGTGAGAGCCGTCGCACGAGTGCCAAGGACTTTGTGCCAAATCAGCAGCAGGTCAAATCGGCGAAAGAAACCCGGCCACCGATCTTCGTCATGCAGACGATTCTGAAGGCGCTGACACAGTGGAATGCGGGCATGTTCGATGCCACCCAGGTCTCGCAGGACCTGAACACCCTGCACAAGCGGGCCGAGGCCGCCGGCCCGGGCTACGGCAAAGGGGACTGCATCGTCTGCATCGAGCATCAGTTCGAGCCGATGACGCATGAGGATGCCAAGGAGACACCGCGAGAGGCCCATATCGCGCCCATGCAACCGATGGTGTTCCCTCAGGCTAAGCCGGGTAGTTTTGCCGTCGAACTGGCACACAATTATGCGTCGGACAGCGCCACATTTGCGGGCGATCTGCCGGCAGCCACCAAAAAGAACCTCGATGCGTTGATCAAGGATCAAGCGAAGTCCGGCAAGACGCTGACCGTCACCCTCCACTCGTCCGGCATCGGCCACGGCCCGGAACTGGCAGTCTACGGCAGCGACAAAGTGAAGCGGGACATGGAGTCCCGCCGGTTCGTCAGCGCCGAGGTGACAGTCAAGGACGGCAGCTTTGAGCTGTCGGTTGCTTCTGGCGTCGACCCGGTCAAATCCCAGTGGACAGGCCCGAACATCAAGAAGGAGGGCCTGGCGGTGGTCAACCGTCTGATCAAGAATCCGACGACCAAAGCTCTGCTTACGGGCACGGTCAACGGCAATTCCGTCACCCTGTCGGCCAATGACCTGCTCAGCGCTACTCGCGCCTGGTCGGGATCCAAACAGATCGCCAGGTACATGACCGACCACGGCGGCAAGGCGGAGATGCCGAAGAGCATCACGCTCGGCCGGATGGAAGGGAAAACGTGGACGCCGATCCTGGACGCCGGTGGCAAAGAGATCACCGTCAGTGCCGCCGACATGGAAACGCTGCTCGCCAATCAGGCGGTCACGGCAAAGCCTTCCGGCAATGCGACCACGAAGGTAGCCTTGCCGACGGAAAGCACAGGGGCATCGGTAAAGGAGATCACCGCGGTGTTGGCGGATGGTCCTAAGAAACTGAATTACGCGTCGGTTTCTACCGATGGCAAAGCCGCCTCCCATGCACCTGATTTGTCGGAAGAGATGCAGGCTGAGGGTAAGCCCGACCCCGCAGTCGACGACGTCGTCAAAGCGATGGTCTCGCAGGACAACGGCGCGGCTGTGCAGCAGAGTGCCAACGCCAGCGATCAGGGCATGGACTCGGTGCAGGCGTGGCTCAAGGAAGAGGTGGGCCCCAAGGCAGAACCGTCCATGACGGTCATCAAGGACGCCTTTGCCGAATACATGAAGACCAAAGACGCCAACGCTGCCCGGAAGTTCGATGGCCTCATGGCGGCAATGACCCACGCCCCTGCGGAGTCGATCAAATTCGCCAAGGCTCTGACCGAGCAGGTCCGGGTCAATGCCCGTCTGCATGAGATCGTCGGCAAGACACCGACCAACTTGTCGCCGCCCGTGAGCAATCTGACACCCGGTTTGACACTCAAGCAGCCGGAGCCTGAAACAGTCGTTCGAACGCTGAATGACACGTATGTCTAGGTTCGGAAGTCCAATCCCGCCAAGGCCAAGGAAAACCTGATCGCCAATCCGGATCCGTCACGTGGCACGCAGGGTAAGGCAAAGTTGTAGGAGAGTGCCACGGGCCTGGCTAGCGCCAAGGACACCGAAGCGAGCCTGGCCAACTCGATCAACGACGTGACGGGTCTGACGGTCACGGTGAAAAAGGATGGCGACAAGTTCCAAGTGTCGCTGCCGATGCCCGACGGTTTGTCAGTACCCCTGTTAGACGTCACCCCGAAAGCGGCCCCCACGAAGCAACAGTAGTCCGATACCGGCGATGGTCCGGGTGCCGGAAGGTACCCGGTTGATGCTCGCAGACCGGATGGACGACCTAGACGGCCACGGGTTCCTCTTAAGCCATCGGTCACGCCCTTGTGATGCCCTGCCCCTGTCTGGCTCGTCCAGGTGGACGGTGGGGCGTTACACTGGGTATGGTTGGGGACAACGTCAGCAGCACACAAAGGAGCACGGGCTTGGCAGGTGAAATGGCGGCGGTCAAGGCCATCTTGGCTGAGGTCGGGTATCAGATCACTGTGGATGGTCGCGCCGTACCGATCCAACAGGTCGATCCTTCCCAGCTATGGAATTTCTATCACGTGGCGTCCATATTCCTCGTCTATGCCTCATACCGGGATAAAGGCGATAGAGCGCTCGGGGCGCTCGACGTGGCCTTGGGTGGGGTCAAGGGTCCGGAGTTGATGGCGTTCGATGCTATCCGCCGCTGCAGCAAGGTCGAGGCCTTCGACATGTTCCAGCGGCTCAAGTCGGCAGCCGACTCTTCCCTCGAGCAAATCGACAATCTGGAAGCACGGGCCCTGTGCCAGGACGTGCTGGCCTGTTATGCGATGGCGGGTGAGTTCCATGCGATCGGTTTGCGGGGCATCGCCGCTCTGACCCAGCGGGTGACCGTGGCCTTCGACGATCTGCAGAGTCGGGCCAAGGCCGTGTTCATCACCCTGCGTCCGGTCATCCAGGAGTTGATGGGCCGGCCCGGCGATGCCCAGATCGAGGCGGCCATCGACGCTGTCGAAGCGGCGCAGGAAACCGTCGTCGGGTTGGTGGAAGATTTCAACACCTACGTCCAGGGCCTGACGGCGACTGAGGACAAAGTCCCGGATCCGAATCAGCCCCTGAACAACCCTGAAAACCTGAACCGGATCAAACACGTGCGTTGCCAACTGGCGACGATGATCCACAACGACGACGCCACGCTTGATGCCCTCATCGATGGGATGACTCGGGCTGGTAGCATGATTTTCACCGTCGTCACGGCGATCCAGCAGATCGATCAGCGCCTGGCCGGGTTCGGAGTCAGCGCCCCGTCCTGATCCCATCGGGGCCGGATCCGGCCGGATGGATAACGGCACCTGAGGCTGACGCCCTCTGACGGAATGCTATACTGGCGCCCATGCCGCCTATACGTTTCACACTCGAAGCCACCTGTCCCACCACCGGCGCCCGTGCCGGGCGTCTCGAAACGCCCCACGGCGTCGTGGAAACGCCCGTGTTCATGCCGGTCGGCACCCAAGCCACCGTCAAGACCGTGCCGCCCAACGAGCTGGAGGCCATGGACACCCGGATCATGCTCAGCAACGCCCTGCACCTGATGCTGCGGCCGGGCCCCGATCTCGTCGCCGAAGCGGGCGGCCTGCACGGGTTCATGAACTGGGACCGGGCCGTCCTCACCGATTCCGGCGGGTTCCAGGTCTTCAGCCTGGCCAACCTGCGCAAGATCACCGACCGGGGCGTCGAGTTCGTCTCGCCGCTGAACGGCGACAAGCACTTTCTCACCCCCGAAAGCATGATCCGCGTCCAGAACAAGCTTGGCGCCGACATCATCATGGCCTTTGACGAGTGTCATGCCCCCGGCAGCCGGGAAGACGCCATCATCGCCCTCGAACGGACCACCAAATGGGCCAGGCGCTGTCTCGAAGCCCACGAGCGGCCGGATCAGCAGGCCCTGTTCGGGATCATCCAGGGCGGCCTGTTCGACGATTTGCGCACTCGCAGTGCCGAAGCGATCCTCTCCCTACCTTTCCCGGGATACGCCATCGGCGGCTTGAGTGTCGGCGAGTCCAAGGCCGACATGATCCGCCTGCTGCGGCACACGACCCCGATGATGCCGACCGACAAGCCCCGCTATCTGATGGGCGTGGGTACCCCCGAAGACCTGCTCGTCGGCGTGCGGTTGGGCGTCGACATGTTCGATTGCGTCATGCCCACCCGCATCGCCCGACACGGCACGGCCTGGGTCGAAGGCAAACAGACGGCGATCACCAAGGCCTGTTACACCCGTGACTTCGGGCCGCTCGACAAGGACTGTGGCTGCACGACCTGCGCCCGTTACAGTCGGGCGTACCTGCGTCACCTGTTCAAGGCCAAGGAATACCTCGGCTACACGCTGCTCAGCATCCACAACATCTACGTGCTGACCAACCTGATGCGGATGTCCCGCAAACACATCCTCGCCGGGACCTTCCCCCGGTTCCTGGAAGAACAGGTGTGGCCATTATTGGATATTGAACAATCATAAAAGATGCGCGATGATCACCTCGACCGCTTGGTCGGGCTGAGACGTTCGTTGCCTGGTTCGCCATGTCGGTCGTTTTGCTGACCGGTTGGCGGATCCGCACGACAGGTGCGCCCCGACCCTGACTCTGCGGTCAGGGAGGCCACGTGGGCATACGCAGCATCCGGGCGGCGCGGACGATGGCCGACGAGGGTCGGGCCCTGGCGGCGTCCATCTCCAAGGCCCAGATGGCGACGACCCGTGAGAGTCTCGCCCTGGCCGAAAAGACCGATAGCCGTGTCCAGGCCCGCAGTCTCCAGCAACTCGACATGCAAAAAGACGACCTCGCGGCCGAGTTGGAATCTACCCGGGCCAAAGCCATTACCACGACCCTGATGTCGGTCTATGGGGCCGTTACGTCCGTACTCACCCTAGGCTACAAGGCCATCGAACGGTTGCAGGACCGGGCGGCCGGCAGGCCCAGTGAATACGAGGCGGGGCATCTGATGCAGACTGCCAAGATGTTCGATCCGGTGAGAGCCAAATCGGACGCCGCCAAGGTGAAGGCAGCCGATGCAGAAGCGGCGGAGGCCGAGAAGGCCCGCACCCCCGAACAGCGGCAGGAAACGGCACGGACACAGCAGCAAGAACAGGCTCGACAAGAAAAATTCTCGCCCGAAAGGGTGGATCAGGGGCTGCATAACGAACAATCCCAGAGCTACATGCAGGCTCACCCTGAACTCAATCCCAATCGGGTTCCGAGCGATGCGTCAGGGCCCCCGGTCAGTGATGCCGTCAAGGCCGCTGCCACCGGATCCCCACCGGCCCATGGCCCCGTCTTCGAAGCCAATGCGCGTCACCTCAAGGCCCAGGAGTGGGTCAAACAGCTCACCGAATTGAAAAATACCGCCAGTGTCAGGGGTGAGCAGGCTCATGTCACGGGTCCATTTGCCAATCTGTGGCGCACCGGGCAGCTGATGCTGGCCAAACAGCAGCTGGCCAGCGCCGAAGCCCATCTGTCCAAGACCTTGGACGAGGCCAGGGTGCCGATCACGTTTACGGCGGGCCATGAGCGGGGGCGGCGCGATCCGGCTGCAGGAACGGCGCCTGTCGACGGCGGCGCTGGCACCGGTGGGGCGGCCCCGCCATCACGCGAGGCGATCCCGACTCCCGCCGCTGCCCCAAGTGCCGGGCCTGCGGACTCTGCGGGCAATCCGCCGGTGGCACCGATGGATGCGACCCCTGTACCCGTGCAGGTCAGTTCAGCCCGTGTCGATCCACCGTCTGCGACTGCCGCCCACGGCAATCAGGCGACCGGATCGGCCCCGGCACCGGCCCCCGTGGTCGGTCCGCCGGCGTCCGGCATTGAACCCGTCCTGCCGCCACCAGCCTTCCCCCCAGCCTGCGCCCCTGCGACAGGTCCCGTCGGAACCGGTACGCCGCCTGATCTTGCCACACCGCCCGCCCCAGGCGTACCGCCTGAGACCACGGCGCCTCCCCCGGTCTCTGCGGAAACCAAGCCTGGGCCCAGCGGCATGGCCCGCACCGGCGAGTATACGGCCAGTTACAGCCAGCCCTGGGATGCCGAGAACGAAACCGAAGTGGGGCTGACAGAGGACCGTAGGGCGGTCGTCGCCGGCTGGCAGAGTACCCATGGCGGCATGGCGGCACTCGGATCACAGATCGAGCGCCTAGATTGGTTAAGAACCAGGGCCGAACGAGGGCAGCTGACGCGGGCTGACCTGTATGCGAATCGGGACGTTTTCGACGACGGCCAGTTCCACCGGATGGAGGCAATGCTTTTCAAGGACGTGAACATGCGGTTCAGCGACAAGCCGGAGATGGCAACCGCTGCGGGCAGGGAGTTGGCCCGCTTGGCGGGCCCGACAGCAACCAACGACACGCTCGATGCGTTCAAGGGAACCATGAAGGAGGCGGTCAGCGCGAAACTCATCGTCGCCATGGCCAATCACGCGCAATTGGGTACGGCGGAGAGTCTCGCCCAGGTCAAACAGGCGCAACGCCTCATGGATGACGTGAACTATGGTTCCGAAGGTGCGTCTCTGGGAGACAAGGCCGCACGCGGCTTGCGCTATGCCCTCGGCGAAACGGCGGTCATGCTCTGTCCGACGGGTCTGGATTCCATCGTCGTGGGGATGATCCGGATCTCTATCGAACAGGCCATGTCCGCCGCCAAGTTGAACGGCGAGGCCCAGAATCGGGCAGCCGTGCTTGGCAAGGCACGCTCGATCCTGAAGAAGCACCTGGCAGAATTCGGGCAGACCAACCCCGGGATCCGGAAATGTTGACCCCCGATTCGATCGCAAAGGGCACATAGCGACCACATGCATTGGTTGGTGGCGGGTCAGTGCGTTCGGCCCCTCCGTAAGGTTCCCCACGCCGGGGGAACCAAGTTTAGTGATCTTTTTTCAACACGCCTACGCAGCGGCCGGTTTGCAGCCGACGACGATGCGGTCGATCCCCGCATAATCCAGCTGCTGCTCGACCGCTACATAGCCAGCCGCCTCGAACAATGTCTTGATCGCCACGCCCTGGCCCTGGCCATGTTCAACAGCCAGCCAGCCGCCCGCTATGAGGTACGTCCAGGCTTGAGCCGGGATGATGCGGTAGGGATCGAGTCCGTCCTGGCCTCCGACCAGGGCGCCCGTCGGCTCGTGGTCTTTCACCTCGGGCGCCAGCCCCTGCCAGACTACCTCCGGGATGTAGGGCGGATTGCTGACGATGGCGGCAAACGTGCCCGCCTCATCCGGACGCAGGGCACCACACCAGTCTCCCTGGCGCCAGTCGATCGCCACACCCAGAGCAACACCGTTTTTACGGGCAACGGCGAGCGCCTCGACGGACCGGTCGATTGCGACGAGCGCACAATCCGGACGGCTGTGGGCCAGGGCGATGGCGATAGCCCCCGAACCGGTGCCGAGATCCACCACGCGCTGCGGCTGTCCTGTTGCCGGAATGCGGTCGCTGATGCATTCGACCAGCAGCTCGGTCTCCGGTCGCGGACAAAGGACGTCGGGGGTCACCGTGAACCGCAGGCCGTAGAACACCGTCCAGCCGAGAATCTGGGCCAGGGGCTTGCGGGTCAGCCGCTCCGCCAGCCACGCCGTCAACTGGGTGACGACGGCCTCGGACAGCGGTTCATCGGCATAGGCCAACTGCCGCAGGCGATCAAGGCCGCTCGCCGTCTCGATCATCCAGGTCGCTTCCTGACCGGCTTCGTCGATCCCGGCGGCGGCCAACTGGTCGCAGAGCACTTGGCGGATCGCCCGTAGGGTTTGAGTGGGATGCATAATGCGGAGTGAACCACGGAAAAGCCGGTTTGCGGGGCCGCATCATGCGGCAGTTGCGGCATGCGGCGGTTTGCAGAGAAAGGGAACCCATGCGCATCGCTCAGATCGCTCCGTTGACCGAACCCGTGCCGCCGACAGGTCATGGCAGCATCGAGATGATCGTGCACACGTTGACCGAAGAGCTGATGCGGCGGGGCCATGACCTGACGCTGTTCGCCTCGGGCGATTCCAAGTCCACCGCCAAGCTGCGCAGCTCCAGCCGCCTGAGCTTTCGGTCGCTCGGACGGGCCGAGGTGCTGATGGAGTTCAGCCATACGGTCAAAGCCTTCCGTGAAGCGGCTGAGAGCGCCGACATCATCCACAACCACACGGAGTTCTTCGGCTTGGGCATCCGGGACCTCGTCAGCGCCCCCGTCCTGACCACCATCCACTCCCCCTGCGAAACGCCGGGGGCCCTCGATCTGCTCAAGGCCTTCTCCAGCTCGCCCTGTGTCGCCCTGACCCATGCCCATCGGCGCAATCTGCCGCCGGAGCTGAACGTCCGCTTCGTCATCCCCCACGGTCTGCCCCTCGACGAGTTTCCCTTCCAGGCCGAAAAGGAGGAGTTCCTCCTTTTTCTGGGTCGGCTGCATCCGATCAAAGGGGCGGATCTGGCGATCGCCGCCGCCCGGGAAGCGGGTCTGCCCCTCGTCATCGCCGGGCCCATGGACCGGTATCTCAGTCCCTATTGGGACGAATTCATCCGGCCACACGTCGATGGGGTCAACGTTCTCTACGTGGGTGAGATGCACGGGGCCCAAAAGCTCGATCTCGTCAAACGGGCCAAGGCCGTGCTGTTCCCCATCCAGATGGATGAGCCCTTCGGGATGGTGATGATCGAAGCCCTCGCCTGCGGCACGCCCGTCGTCGCCCTGCGCCGGGGCTCAGTCTCGGAAGTGCTCCTGGACGGTGAAACCGGCTTCATCGCCGAGACGGCCGGGGGCTTGCGTTACGGCCTGACCCATCTGCACGAGATCGATCCCCACCGCTGCCGGGCCGACGTGGCGGAGCGTTTTTCCATCGGCCGGATGGCGGACGACTATCTGGCGGCCTATGCCAAGACGCCGTCGCTGACCCAGAAGTCCAGTGCCATCCCGGAACTGCCCCGTGGCGGCACCGTGCTGATCGCAGGCGAACTGGCCGATTTCTTCGGGCTGCCGGAAACCGAGGCGATGCGCAAGCTGGAGCTGGCGCCCCACATGCTGGCCCGGGCGTTTTTCGAGGCCGACATTCGCGATGAGGACGCCCGGCAGCGGTGGTACGGCGGCGAGCCCCTGTTGGCGTTCGAGCTGGCCAGCCGTTCTCTCGACGACACCGTGCGGCAGATGATCTGGGAAGCCGTCGCCCAGGGTGAAACGATCGGCGCCCGCCGCTGGCTCAGCTACCGCAGTGACGTCGGCAACCTCGCCCTGGCGGCGCCCGGGACGGTCGACGTGGTGGAGCATGCGGGGCCGGCCCTCGATTTTATCCGCTGGCGGCTGGCACGGCGGGGACATACCGGGGCGTTTGTGGCCAGTGACGCCGTGGCAGACCTGCCGGAGTCCGCTTACGACGTGATCACCGCCTACGGGGCCCTGGAGCGGGAAGTCGTGCCGCTGGCCACCCTGCGGTCCCTGATCCGGCTCTTGCGGCCGGGCGGCCTGCTGCTGATCAGCGTCGCCTATGTCAGCGCCTTCGATCAGCCGTGGGTGCCGGAAGCCCATATCCACTGGCACCGCAACCTCGATCTGGCCGATCTCGGCCTGGAACGGCTGGCGTCGTCCTGGCCGCAGATCTTCCGTCGGCCACTCTGAGCAGGGCCCTGGCCGCCTGCCAATGACAGCGGTTGCAGGAGGAGGGCGGCCGGGACCGTGCGGTGAGCCGGCCGGAGGCCCCTCGCGGGTCCAGGACCGTCGGGGGGGCCATGTTATACTCCCGTTTCGTCCGATCCCGTGACACACACCGAAAGCCGCCAGGGTGCCAAACTGTCCATGAGCATGCCGCAGACCATCGCCATCGAAACCTATCTCGCCGATCGCCGTGGCGACATCGAGATGGCGCTTGCCGATGCCTGTGACCACCGGCTGGGCACCCTGCTCGATGCCATCCGCTACAGCCTCTTGGCCGGTGGCAAGCGCCTGCGCCCGATCCTCGTCCTCGCCGCCGCTGAAGCGGTCGGTGGCGAGCGCCACCAGGCCATGCCCACCGCCGTGGCGTTCGAAATGCTGCACACCCAGTCCCTGATCTATGACGATCTGCCGTGCATGGACGACGACGACCTGCGGCGCGGCAAACCCACCAGCCACAAGGTTTTCGGTGAAGCGACGGCGCTGCTGGCCGGCGATGCGATGATCACCCTGGCCGTCGCCAAGATCCTCGACGAGGCGCCGACCGTGCCCGCCGAGGATCGGCTGCGGGCCGCCAGTGAGCTGGTCCGGGCGAACGTGACCATGTGTCAGGGGCAGTTCGAGGATCTGCGGCTGCAGGGCGGACCGGCCACCCCCGACGATTTGATCAGCCTGCACCGCCAAAAGACCGGCTCCCTGATCGCGGGTGCACTGCGGGCGGGCGCCTGGATCGGTGGCGGCACCGCCGGTCAGGTCGAACAGCTTGGCCAATACGGCCTGGAGCTGGGACTGGCCTTTCAGATCGTGGATGACATCCTCGATCACTCTGCCACCGCCGCCGAGCTGGGCAAGACCCCCGGCAAGGACCTGGCCGCCGACAAGGCGACCTATCCGAAGTTCTTCGGGCTCGCGGGCGCCCGCGGCCTGGCCGATGAAGCGGGAGCCCGGGCCCTGGCGGCTCTGGCTGACTGGGATGAGCGGGCCGAGCCTTTGCGGGCGTTGGTCGCATACGTGTTGCAGAGGCGAAACTAGTGACCAATCAGGTTCTGTGGGCCAGCATTTTCGCCTGTTTCGTGGCGCAGGTGCTGAAAGTCCTGGTCGTGCTGGCCAAAGAAAAGAAGATGAACTTCCGCTATCTGGTGACCTCCGGTGGCATGCCCAGCTCCCACTCTTCCCTGGTTGTCTGTCTGGCTGCCAGCACGGGCTTCGTCGACGGGTGGAACTCTTCCCCCTTCGCCATCGCCGTCGTTTTGGCCATGGTGGTCATGTACGATGCCGCCGGCGTCCGCCAGGCTGCCGGCAAACAGGCCCGGGTCCTCAACAAGATCATGGACGACTGGGCCCGTCAGCAGTCGTTGAGCATCAGCGAAGAGCGGCTCAAGGAGCTGCTCGGGCACACCCCCCGCCAAGTCGTCATGGGGGCCCTGCTGGGCGCCTTCGTGGCCGGGGCCTTTTTCGCTTGAGACGTCGGTAGGTTCCCATCATGCATGTCAATGACTCGGTCTCGGCTGGCGATACCGGCACGTCAGCCGCCAATGCCACTGGGGCACCGGACGCCGCCGGCTTCGGTGAAGTGCTGCGCAACCGGCAGTTCCTCAGCCTCTGGTCGGGCCAGGTCCTCAGCCAACTGGCCGACAAGGTCTTCTACGTGCTCATGGTCGTGCTCGTCACCACCGGGACCACGGCGCACACCAGCGTCTCGCTGCTGACGATCATCTATACCCTGCCGGCCGTGTTCTTCGGCTCGGTGGCCGGCATCTTCGTGGATCGCTGGGACAAGCGGGCCATCCTCATCGGCTCGAACATCGGCCGGGCCATCTGCCTGGTCTTCATGCCCAGCGGCGGGCCCTACCTCATCGTCGGTGTCTACATCGCCGCCTTTTCCGTCTCCACGATCATGCAGTTCTTCGCTCCGGCCGAAATGGCCCTGCTGCCGGCCATCGTCGAGCGGCGGCTGCTGCTGCCGGCGAATTCGCTGTTCACGACGACGATGATCACGAGCATCATCGTCGGCTTCGCCGTCGGCGACCCCTTGCTGTCGCTTTTCGGGACCCGCTATGGTCATTGGGTCGTGGCCGCCATGTATCTGCTGTCGGCCGCCTGCATCATGTTCGTCCGCAAGACCCCGACGCCGCCGCCCCAGCAGTCCCATTTTATCGCCGAGTTCCGCGAGGGCATCCGCTACATCTGGCGCCACAAGCCGACGATGAACGCCATGATGCGCCTGGTCATCCTCTTCAGCGCCTTCGCCGCCATCACTGTGCTCGTCATCGGCTTCGTCCGGGATGCCCTCGAATTGCCGGAGCGCTATTTCGGGTACATCCTGGCTTTTTCCGGGGTGGGGATGGCCGTGGGCGCTGGCATCGTCGGGCGGTTCGGGGCCCTGTGGAACCGCGACAAGGTCGTCTTTATCGGCTTTCTGGTCATGGGCTGGCAACTGGTCGGCCTGTCCCACGCCAATTCCCTGGTCGTCACGATGATCCTCGCCGGCACGACCGGCGTCGGGGCGGCCTTCGTCGCCGTGCCCCTGCAGGCCCTGTTGCAGGAAACCGTCCCCGAAAGCCTGCGTGGCAAGGTCTTTGGCGTGCAGAACATGCTGATCAACCTGGCCAGCACGATCCCGATGGCCATGGCCGGCGTCCTCGGCGATGCCCTGGGCGTGCGCTGGGTGGTCTACCTGACGGGCATCCTCGTCCTCATCGGCAGCCTGCTCGGCAGTGAAGGCCATGAGGCCGGTGAACAGCCCGGTGTGGAGCGCTTCCCCCACAGCCACATGCACTAGGGAGTCCACAGATCCAGCGTTTGCTGGGCCCCGCTTAGGGGTATGCTGTGATGGTGCTGCAAGCATGCAGCTAAATGGAGTTTTTCCCGATGCCCTTGGACGGTCTCCCCAAGACGACCCCCGCGATCGATAACAGTCAGTCGGTCGCCGCGGCGCAACGCCTGAAACAGCTGCGGCAGACGGCCGCGCCTGCCGCCGTGCCGCCGGAGACCCTGACATCCACGGTATGCCACAAGGTCAAGGCCGGTGAGACGATCGGCGGGATCGCCGAACGCTACCGGCAGTACAAGCCCGAGGACATGGATCTTGCCGTCTGGTCCAAGACGATCCAGCTGTTGAACGGCCTGTCCGATGGCTCGACGCTGAAAGTCGGTCAGGTCCTGCGGGTCCCGCAGTTGGCCCAGCCGCCGTCAGAACAGAACCTGGTGGCTCCACGGTCGGAGGGCGACTTCGATCCGGCCATCACCCTGATGCTGGACCCCGCCACGCGCCAGCGGCCGGCCGCCTCGGCCCCCGTCACGCCGCTGCCGACCAAGTTGGGGTCTGTCATCCCCCCGACGATCGAAGTCGTCATCCCGGGGCCCACCAGGGTGGCCCCCGTCGGCACGGCGACGGCAGGTCCCCAGGGTGCGCCGACCGCCACGAATGCCACCACCGAGACGCCTGAGACGCCGCCGGCAAAGCCGCCTGTCTCTCTCATGCCGAAGGATCGGCCCGTCGTCGCCACGGCCCGGGACTCCCTGGGCGTGCGCTACGTCTGGGGCGGCGAGTCGCTGACCAAGGGCACGGATTGTTCCGGCCTGACCAAGACCGTGTTCCAGAAAGTCGAAGGCGTGGCCCTGCCGCGCACCTCACAGGCCCAGTTTGCGTCCAAGGAGGGTCAGCCGGTCTCCCGGCCGGACCTGCAGTCGGGGGATCTGGTGTTTTTCAAGAACAGCAAAGGCAAGATCGTCCATGTGGGGATCTATGCCGGCCTCGGCGAAGACGGGAAACAGAAGTATATTTCGGCGACGACCACCAAAGGGGTGGCCGAGTACGGGATCGACGCCTGGACCCGGAGCACGGGTCAGCGCTATGCGGGTGCCAGGCGGTTTGCGGCCCAGTGATTCCCGAGGCCGTTTGACACAAAGCAGATCATAGCCGGCGCCTGGGCTGTGGGCTCCCTCGTGGCCACGTGCCCCACAGTCGGCTACAATCACAATAGCGATCGGCCGTTGCTCGATCCCAGCACCTTGTTTGCCCGTCCGGGGACCCCGCAGATTCGCACCCACCATGTCGCATAACGTCACCCGCCAACTCCACCCGATTATCCCCGGCCGCATTGTGCGGACCGAAGCCATGCGCATTCCCGGCTTTCCGGCGACGTACCCGCTGACCATCTACGTGCCGCCCGCCTACGACAGCTCGCGCCACCATGCCCTGCCGGTCGCTTACATGTTCGACGGCCAGAACCTCTTCGGGGACGAGGGGTCGCATTCCGGCGGCTGGCATATCCATGAGGCGCTGAATCGCCGGGCTGCTCAAAACAAGGCTGTGCCTCTCGTCATCGGCATGCACCATGGCGGTGTCAGCCGGATGTCCGAGTTTTCGCCATGGCCGATCTCCGAGTTCGAGGGACAGGGCGGCGCCTTCATGGAGTGGGTCGTCTCCACCCTGATGCCCAAGGTCAACTCGGAATGGCGCACGCTCACCGGCCCGGAAAACACGATGCTCGGCGGCTCGTCCCTGGGCGGCCTGATGTCCCTCTACGGCTTTACCGCCCACCCGCAGACCTTCGGCAAGGTGCTCGCCATGTCGCCGTCGGTCTGGGTTAACGACGGTGAGCTGATCCGCTATTTTGCCTCCCGCCCCCTGCCGGAAGTGCGCAACGTCTACATCGACTCCGGCGGCAAGGAACTGCGCACGCTGACCTGGTGCAAGTCCCTGGTCGATCATCTCACCGAGCGCGGCATGGTCCCCGACGGGGATCTCCAGTGGCGCCTGGATGAAGCCGGCGGCCACAATGAACCCACCTGGCGCCGGCGGCTGCCGTTGGCGTTGCGGTACCTCTACGGGTAACGCCCTGGCCATGCAGCCGCTGGGCGGGTCAGCATTGTGGCGATGCGGGTTTTCGCAAGCCTGCTACTTGATGCGGAGGCTGTTGGCGAGTTTCAGGGCGTTAGCCTCAGTGAAAGCACTGTCCGCTTTGCGCATGATCGTCAGGGTGAACAGCTTGGACCCATTGCCCCGGACAAAGACATCAGTGACTTGGCCCTTGACGGAGGTAAACTGGTTCGTTGAGTAGCCCCACGGCTGCCCCGTCGTGTCCATGTATTCCTGGATGATCGGGTGACCACTACTTTGGCTGGTTTGCTTGCCTTTGCTTATTGCTTCGGCGACCGAGGTTCCGAAGGCTGTGCCGCTGTGGATGAGGAACAAGGCGTCATAAATACCCTTGCCATCCTTGGCACCAAAGGAATACCCGAGCCGCATAGACCACGTCGGGGTGATAGCCTGGTCTTTCACGTTAAATGCCCAACCCGCCGGCAGGCTGATCTCGTAGTCGCCACCGTCATACAGGGTTGACGCTGTGTCGGCCGCAGGCGAGGCCGGGACGCTGGCGGGCGTGGCAGGAGTCCCGGCAGAACCAGACGGCGTCACGGTGCCGGTGGACGCCGGCGACTGCGGGGACGAACCGGGTGGCACCGATAATGCCAGGCGTGCTCCAGGATCCTGGCAACCGCCGGCGACCAGGAGAATCAGCGCGACAAATTTAATCATATACAACCCTTTTTATTTATTTATGAGTTGATAAATAGTATTACTTTTAGTTGCCTCTTGCCTACAGTGACTAGCGTCTTTGTGGCGATCGTGCCCAAACAGTCCGGAGACCCAGAGACGATCCCGCTCTCCGGATGGCTCGACAGGCGGCTTACACCGTGATTTGGCAGGTCGATGCTATACTGCCCGACAGGTTTCCTACCTACCGACCGTCACAGGTGAGAGGCGTGGCGCTGCGGGCGTCACCCGTTGATCTGGACAGTCCGACCCGACGGGCCCGCCACCCCGCATGACTACCATCTCTTATCGTTGTCCGTCCGTGCGAGTATTGCCGGTGCGGGAGAGGCTTTCCGCCCGTGTTTGAGCGTATCACCCTCCTGTTCCTTCTCGGTATCCTGGTGGCCATCTCGTATTTTTCCGAGACGCTGGCCTATGGCAACCGCATCTGGTTCTGCATTGGCGGCGGCCTGGGCGTGTTCTTCTTTTACCTGTTCGCCGTCAGCGCCCACTACCGCAAGCGGCAGACCCCGCACGCCCCGGGCTATCGACCCTTCGTCTCGATCGTCATCCCGGCGAAGAACGAGGAAACCGTCATCCGGGCCACCGTCAGCGAGATGATGAAGATCGTCTATCACAGCTCCGAAGGCGAGCCGAACTACGAACTCATCGTCGTTGACGACGGTTCGACCGACCGGACGCTGCAGGTCCTCCAGGACATCGCCAAGGAATACCCGAACCTCGTCGTCTACCACCGGGCCCCCCGGCCCCGGTCGAGCAAGCCCGCCGTCCTCAATGAGGTCGACCCCATTTGCAAAGGCTCGATCATGGCCGTCTTCGATGCCGATGCCCGGGTCAAACCGGATTTCATGGAACGGATCATCCCCTTTTTGGCCGATCCGCGGGTCGGGGGCGTGCAGGCCCACAAGATGATCAGCAACCGCGACGTGAACTGGCTGAGCGAAGCCCAATACGTCGAGCTGATCATGATGGGCCGCTTCGAAGAGGGACGTGACCTGAGCAACGGCGCCTGCGAGATGCGCGGCAACGGGATGATCGTCAAGCGGGAAGCCGTCGCCGATACGGGCGGATGGACCGAGATCGCCCTCACCGAGGATCTGGACATGAGCACGAAGATGATGCTCAACGGCTGGGAAGTGCGGTTTTGCCCGGACATCCCCGTCTACGAGGAAGCCGTCCTCAACTGGGGCGCCCTCTACAAGCAGCGGCGGCGCTGGGCGGAAGGCTCGATCCGCCGTTACCTCCAGTACATGTTCCGGCTCTTGGGGCCGACGGTGCCGCTGAACAAGAAGGCCGACATGCTGGCCTTCCTCTGCGAGTTCTTCATCCCCATCTGGATGCTCGTCGACTTGGCCTTCCATGTGCGGCGGCTGGTGCAGGGCGTGCCGTTGGAGGTATCGGCCTTCATGTACTTTGCCACGCTGATGTTCAGCATCACCGCCTTCAACGTCGCCAAGGGCATCCACGAGCGCGTCTCCCGCGACTGGAAGGAAATCATCCGGCTGACGATCATGAACGAACTTTTTGCCGTGTTTTGGGTGCCTGTCATCCTGCGCACCTACCTGTTCATGCTGGTCAGCTCCCGCCCGATGGCCTGGATCAAGACCGAGCACACAGGCACCCACCACGACACGGAGATCGCCCACTCGTAACGTCGCCCACCGGCTTCCCCTGAGCCCGACCAGAGCGTGGGGGGCGTTCGAGCGCACCTCTCGGTTGGTGGCGTTCTGACCTCACCCCCCAGCCCCCTCTCCAAGGTGGAGAGGGGGAGCCTTAGAGCGTTTCCCCGTTCTTTGGTCGCGCCGCACGGGCCACCGGGTGGCAGGAACGCTCAGCCCCGCCGACCAAACGCCTCGCGATGCAGCGACTGGTATCGCCCTGCTTTTTCGACCACGGCGCTTTGGCGATCCAGCGTGCCTCCGTTGGCCAACACCCCTCGACCGCCGGTCTGATCGCACCGATCGCCGCTGGTTCGGCGCCACCGGACGTTCGAAGGTATTCGGACGAGTCCACGGAACGCACCGATACCTGAATCGCCCATGCGGAGCGACCAGAGAACAGCGAAACGGGCCGGCGCTCCCCCCTCTCCATTTTGGAGAGGGGGGCTGGGGGGGGTGAGGTGAGAGCGCCACCCACCAACGAAGTGCGCTCGAACGCCACCCCTACCGCATCGCTCGGTCGATCAGTGCCGCCTCGCCGCTCGGGCACCCGCACCCACGCGTCGACAAGCCCTAAGCCCGCCTGGTGATCGGGCTTTGTGACCTTTCCACGTGCCGGGATGCCTGTCCTGCTGCGCATAATGGCAGTCGACACGCACCGGACCGGCTGCTACCGCCACTCTAAGGAAACTCTCATCGAATCCACAGGCCTACTTTAAGGTTGCCGGTCCATGCTGAGCATAGACGAATCGACACCCAAGGGGAGGTGGAACCATGACGTTCCTCGCAGTGCTCCTGCTCATGGCGGCCCTTAGCCGCCTGTAGGGGATTCGCTTCGGGATCCGTGCCGCCCGGCATCGTCAGGGCCGTATCCCACAGTTTCCAGCGTAGGATCGGTCGCAACGGCTCAAAAGCGATCCAGATAGTCGTTCGAGATGGTTACCCAACCCCTTAGAGGGGGCGTCGGGACGGCATGGCCACGTTGGCCAGCAAAATGCCGGCGACCAGCGCCGTGGCGACAAAGGCCATCCGGAAGGCCGCACTGACCCCGGAGTCGACGTCGTTTTGCCACATGGCCATCACGGACCGCATCCCGAGACTGCCCGGGACGAGCATCAGGATGCCCGGCACCAGCGTTACGGCCGTCGCCTGGTCCAACAGACGGCCCCGGAGGTTGCTGGCGAAGGCCACGACAAAGGCGCCGAGCAGTGCACCCAGCTCGGGTCCGATCAGGGACTGACCGACGAGCGCCCCACTGTACGCCAAGACTCCCGCCGCCAAAATCCAGCCGGTATCCCGTGGCCGGGCCCGCAGGATGACGGAATAGGCCAGGCTGGAGACGATCACCGCCAGAGCGAGCATCCCCAACGGCCAGACGACAAGCCCGTCGGCAACGACTGCCGGCGCCCAGCGCGAGGCGATCGCCATCCCCAGGGCGATCCCGACCCCCAAGCCGCTCAGCTGGACGAAGGCCCCGGCAAACCGGGCCGTGCCGGAAGCGAGGTTGTTCGTCGCCAACTCGGTCATCGCCGTCGTGAACCCCATGCCGGGCAACAGGGTGATCACACCGGCCAGGGTGGTGACGAAAGTCTCGACGGGACCGAACCAACGGCTGGCCGCCACCGACAACAGGGCAGCCAGAGTGGCTGCTACGGGTTCCAGGAGATGGCCCGTGTCCGTCGAGCGGTTCGACAGCCGGCTGACGGCGCCGACCACCATGCCGATGCCCAGGGCCACCTGGATTTCCAGCCAGCCGCCCCCGAAAAAGCCCGCCGCCGCCGCTGACGCCAGGCCTGAGCAGACCATATGGATGACGAACCGGTAACGGGGATCGGCGGCGATGATCGCCGTGACCACGGCCAAGGCGTCGGGGACCGTCACCGTGCCCTGGACGAACTGGGAGGTGACGTCGTAGAGCATGGCCAGCTTGCCGAGGTTGATCTCGCCGGGCTCCACCCGGACGAGGCAGGTCTTTTCGGCATGCAGGGGGCCAAAGGAGGCCATGATGGCCGTCGGGGTGGAAAACAGCCGGACCTCCAGCCCCAGCGTGTGGGCCACGTCCTTGATGCCGGCCTCCAGGCGGTAGGCGGAGGCGCCATAGCGGTGGAGGGCCTGGGCGAGCGCCAAGACGAACTCGATGGCCGCCATGTCACTGCCGTTGCCGTCGACAGACTGCCGACCACCGGCGATGAAGGCGTCGATCCAGCTGTGGATCTCCGCCGTGCCCACACCGAGGGTGCGCCCGGCTTCTTCGGCTGTCCGATACCCTTTCAGGACGGCGAGGACGACGTCGCCACGGGCATCGACAAGCGGATCGGCGGCATTGGGACTGGGGTCGGTCGGCATCGAATCTCCTGGTAGGCTGTCTTCAGCCTAAGCAACAGTTGGGAGCCCTGTCCAGCCCGGGGCCCCGGGTCCCCAGGCGGCGCCGACAGCGGCCGCCTCATTCGGGTTCAGCCGTCGGCGCGTCACCGTCGCCATCGCCGGGGAGCACCGTCGCCTGCCGGATCAGCCAGCCATAGACCGTTGGCAGCACGAACAGGGTCAACAGGGTCGCCGTGATCAGTCCGCCGATGACCACAGTCGCCAAGGGCCGTTGCACTTCGGCGCCGGCGCCCGTGGAGATGGCCATCGGCACAAAGCCCAGGCTGGCCACCAACGCCGTCATCAGCACGGGCCGCAGCCGGGTGACGGCCCCTTCATACGCGGCCTCACCGGCGGGCATGCCCCCGGCCCGTAACCGGTTGATCGTGCTGACGAGGACGATGCCGTTCAGCACGGCAATGCCGAACAGGGCAATGAAGCCGACCGCCGCCGAGACGCTCAGGTGCAACCCCCGCAGCCACAGGGCCGCAATCCCGCCGCCGGTGGCGAGCGGCAGGATCATCAGAACGAGAGACGCCAGTTTCAGCGAACGGAACGCCGTGTAGAGCAGGCAGAAAATCATCAAAATCGACAGCGGCACGACGATGGTCAGCCTCGCCATGGCCCGTTCCTGGTTTTCGAACTGCCCGCCCCATTGGGGAAAGTAGTTTGCCGGGATCTGGACCTGCTTGCGGATGGCCCGCTTCGCCTCGGCGACGAACGAGCCGATGTCCCGGTCGGCCACGTTCGCCTCGACGACGATGCGCCGCTGACTGTCTTCTCGGCTGACCTGGGCCGGGCCCTCCTCCATGACGATCGTCGCCACCTGACTCAGGGGCACCATGCCCCCTTCGGGGGTGTCGATCAGCAGGTTTTCGATGGCCTCCAATGAGCCACGCTTGGCTTCGGGCAGTTTGACGACGATGTCGAAACGCCGCTGCCCCTCGATCAGTTCGCCGACACTGCGCCCCCCGATGGCGGCCTCGATCAGTTCCTGCACGTGGGCGACGCTGCTGCCGTAACGGGCCAGCGCCGCCCGGTTGATCCGGATGTTCAGATACGTCTGGCCCTCGGTCTGCTCGACGTTGACCTCCCGGGCCCCAGGCACGGTCTTGAGCACACTGGCGATGCGGTTGGCCGTGGCGTTGAGGACGTCCAGGTCCTCCCCGAACAGTTTGACGGCCACGTCGGATTTGACGCCGGAGACCAGCTCGTCCACCCGCATGGCGATCGGCTGGGTGAAGTTGTAGTTCACGCCGGGGATCTGAGCCAACCGCTGGCGCAGGGCTTCCTCCAGGGCGGCTTTGGACGGCAACGTCCACGCGTCCCGGGGCTTCAGCATGACGAAGGTGTCCGTCAGATTGACGCCCATGGGGTCGCTGGCGATCTCGGGGCGGCCCGTGCGGCTGACGACGGTGGCCACTTCGGGGAACTCCCGGATCGCCCGCTCGATCTGCTGCTGGGTGACCAGGGACTCCGTCAAAGACACGCTGGGTAAGCGGATGGCTTGAATGATGATCGCCCCTTCGTCCATCTCGGGCAGAAACTCCGTGCCCAGAAACGGCAGCAGGGTCAGACTGGCGAGGAAAATCGCCCCCGCCGTCAGCAGCGTGGCACTGCGGTGGGCCATCACCCGCCGCAGTGCCCGCTCATAGAACGCAGCCAGCCAATCCATCCCGGGTGCCTCGGCGACCCCTGAGCGCCGGGGGAGCAGCCAGGAGGCGAGGACCGGGACCAGGGTCAAAGCGAGCAGGAGCGACCCGATCAGGGCAAAACCGACGGTGAGGGCCATCGGCGTGAACATTTTGCCCTCCATGCCCTGCAGGGTCAGGATCGGCAGGTAGACGAGGATGATGATCAGCACCCCGAAGAAAATCGGCGTGCCCACCTCCTGGGCGCTTTCCCGGACGATCTGCAGCCGGCTCTTGGCGGCGTTCTCCGGCAGTGAGAGCCGGCGCATGGCGTTTTCGATCATCACGACGGAACCGTCCACGATCAGGCCGAAATCGATCGCCCCCAGGCTCATCAAATTCGCCGAGAGGTTGAACCAGGCCATGCCGATGAAAGCCACCAGCATCGACAGGGGGATCGTGACGGCGACGAGCAGGGCCGCTTTCAGATCCCGCAGGAAGAAAAAGAGGACGCCGACGACGAGCAGACCGCCTTCCAGCAGGTTCGTTTCCACGGTGCGGATCGTCTTGTGGACAAGATCGGTCTGGTCGTAATAGGGTTTGATCGTCACTCCGTCCGGCAGCGATTCATTGACGATCGCCACCTTGTCCTTGACCCGTTCGATGATGTTGCGGCTGTTTTCGCCCCGCAGCATCATCACGATGCCCGAGACCACCTCGCCCTTGCCGTCCGCCGTCACCGCACCCTGGCGGACTTCCGGTCCGAGCTTCACCTCGGCGATGTCGCGAACGAAGATGGGCACGCCGTGGCGGGTCGTGATCACTGTGTTGCGCACGTCGTCCAGGTTTTCGGCCAAACCCAGACCACGGACGATGTACTGCTCCTTGTTGTGCTCGATGTAGTTGCCGCCGGCCACGGAGCTGGTCTGGGCCAGGGCTTCCAGCACCTGGTGCAGCGAAAGCTTGTAAGAGACGAGCCGGTCGGGCTCGATCAGGGCCTGGATCTGCTTGACCGCCCCGCCGAAGCTGTTCACCTCCGTTACGCCCGGGATGGTCCGCAGTTGCGGCTTGATCACCCAGTCCTGCAGGGTGCGCAGGTCCATGCCGTCCTGCTTTTCACGACTCTCCAGGGTGTACAGGTAAATCTCACCCATGCCGCTGGTCATCGGGCCTAATGCAGGCTCGGCCAAGCCGGCTGGGAACTGGGACCTGGCCTGTTGCAGGCGCTCGAAGACGAGCTGGCGGGCGAAGTAGGGGTTCACCGAGTCGGCAAAGACGATCGTCACGACGGACAGGGCGAACTTGGAGGTCGAGCGGGTTTCCACGACGTTCGGCAGGCCCTGCATCGCCACCTCAATCGGGGCGGTGACGAGCTTTTCAACCTCGACAGGCGCCAGGCCCTTGGCCTCGGTGAGCACCTGCACCTGGTTGTTCGTCACGTCCGGGAAGGCGTCGATGGGCAGGGTGGAGACCGACTGGACTCCCCAGGCCGCGACCAGAAAGACCACCAGCAGGACGTAAAGCCGCTGGCGCAGGGCGAGGGCAATGAGACTGTCAATCATGGTGACGTCCGATCAATGTTCATGCTCGCCGAAGCTGGCTTTGAGCAGCTCGGATTTCAGGGTGAAGCCGCCGGCCACCACGACGTTGTCACCGGCCTTCAGACCGGAAAGGACGGGAAAGTAACTCCCCGCTTTTGCGCCGACCTGGACCGGCCGTTTTTCAAAGGTTTCCGGGCCTGTCTGCACGAAGGAAAAGGTGGCCTGCTTGTCCAGGAGGAGCGCCGACTCGGGCAGGGCCAGGGCCGTCTGGCTTCCGACGGTGATCCGGATATTGGCGAACATTTCCGGTTTGAGCGTGCGATCCGGGTTCGTCACGACGATCCGGGCCTTGGCGGTGCGCGTGTCTTCGGCCAGGGCCGTGCTGATCAGTGAGACTTGGCCGACGTAGCTCATGCCCGGATAGGCGGGGGTCGTCACGATGGCTTTCTGGCCACTGCGGACCCGGGCGAGGTCCTTTTCAAAAAGCGTGGCGTTCGCCCACAGGCGGGACGGATCCGAGATCGTATAAATCGGTTTGTCGTCACCCGGCGTGACGTGCTCCCCGATGGTGATGTGCTTGGTGGTGATCACCCCGGGGATGGGGGCGACGATGGGCAGGGAGGCATCGATCCGACGGGTTCGGGCGAGCGTCGCCATACGGTCGGGGCCGAACCCGAGCACCTGGAGTTGGTTCCTGGTTTTCTCCATCTCGATCTCGGCGAGGCGCACCTGGTTTTCCGCCGCCAGCAATTCCTTTTTCGCGATGAGGTCATCCCGGAAAAGCTGCCGCTGTCGTTCGCACGTCCCCCTGGTCTGCCCGAAACGCGCCTGCGCTTCCAGAAACGCCGACTGGGCCTGACCCAGTTCCGTACTCTCGATGGTGGCCAGGATCTCGCCGGCACGCACCGCATCGCCCACCGTCTTCATGATCTGGAGGACCCGTCCCGAGACCCGGGGCGAGACGTGGGCCTCCCGGTCCTGATCGGCCGTCAATTCACCCGTGGTCGTCAGGGTCGTCTCCACCTCACGGCGGGCGATTGGTTCCGTGCGCAGGCGGGCCTGTCGCTGGGCATCGGCGGAGAACGTCACGGCGTTGTCGTTGTGGGGGCCGGACTCGGGCTGATGCGCCCCCTGGGCCTGCGCGTCGGATTGTGGCTTGGTCTCTGACTTGGCGCAGGCGGACATCGTCATCACGGCTGCCACCAGCACACTGCACGGTCCCGGCAAACTGAGTTTCATTGGCGACTCCTAATGTCCGTCGTGCGGCATGTCAGCGAGATCCTGGCCCACGGCCCGTTCCAGGTTCGTCAGGGCCTGGCGGTACTCCAGCAACACCTGCTGATACGCGGCCTGCACGTCCCGTTGGGAACGGCGGGCTTCCAGGACCTCGAACCCGCTCCCTTCGCCGGCGACGAAACGCCGTCGGGCATTGTCTGCCAGACGCTCCGCCTGCTGCAGGTAAGTCTTCTGGAACAGCTCAATCAGCTGGAACGAACTCCTTGCCTCGTGGTAGGCGTTCTGCACGTCCAGGGTGATTTCATTGGCGAGGGCGAGGCGCTCCGCTTCGGCCCGGAGCCGGTCGGCATTGGCCTCGGCCACTTCGCCTTGTTGCTGATAGATCGGGATCGGCACCGTCATCGTTGCCGAAAAACCGGCTTGCCCGGCCACCGCCCCGGCGGCGGCCGTGACTTCCGTACCCGTCCAGACGCTCGTGCGGGCCAGTTGCTGCTGCAGGGTCTCGTGCTGGATCATCAGGGCGGCCCGCCGAAGTTCCGGACGGTTGGTCAGCCCCTGCTTGATCAGGTCGTCGACGGGAGCCAGTGAGAGGCGTTCGGGCTTTGCCGGTTCATCAACGACAATCGGGGACTGTGCCTGTTGGCCGAGCAGGATGTTGAGCTTGCCCCTGGCACGTACCTGACGGCTGTCGGCAGCGGCCACCTCCCGCTGGGCCCGGCTATGCTCGACTTGGGCCTGGAGCACTTCGATCCGGGCGACTTCACCCGCTTTGTAGCGGGATTCGGCCGCCTTGCGGATGGTCGCCGCGCTCCCCTCGCTGAGCAGAGAGAATCGATATCCCGCCTGTGCCAGGAGAAGGCGGGCAAACTCATTGCGGACGTTGGCGGCCATCTCCCGCCGCAGGATGGCATAGTCCAGCTCGGCCAATTGCGTATCCAACTTGGCGACTGCCATGCGGGACTCGTGTTGGCCACCGAGCCAGAGCGGCTGACTGATGCCCGCCATGTAGTTGCCGTTCAGCGGGTTGGGGAGTGGCACCTGGTCGACGATCAACGTCAGGTTGGGATTGGGAAAGGCTGCGGCCTGAATCTCGCGGGCTTTGGCTGCGGCGATTTGGTGCTCTGCCGCACGCAGGCGGGGATTGCCGGTCAGGGCCTGGGAAACGGCCCGGGTCAGCGAGAGGCGGTCTTCCGCCCAAGCGACGCCCGGCAGACACGATAGGCCGGTGACCAGGACGAAAAGCAGGGATCGTGAGAACATGCGGAACTCCAGCACAGAGGCGGTGCTGTACCTGAGTGCAGCAGCGGCCGGATGGTGGTTGAGAACCGGTGACAGGGCGCCAAACAAGGGTCCCAGTCAGACGGCCTCAGCCTTTGACTGTCTGACTGGCGTTCAACAGAGGAGCAGGACGGTCTCGCGTAGGGTGACCGTCCGACCCTCGGTCACGGCCGGCGCGGTCAGTCGCTGGAAACGCAGTGCCGCAGCGGTGGCTGGCCAAGTCGGGATGGGCGGATAGGCCAGAGCGGGATGGTGGGCCGTGTTTGACGGGTCTGGCTCCCCAACGGCGTCACCCTGTGAGGCCGTGCCATCTGCCAACAAGGGAATGTCGGTACAGGCACCGCAGTCAGAGACGGCGACGCTGAGTGTTTGCGGCCCGTTGGTGGCCTCGGCAGGCGTCTGGACGATTGTCTGACTGCCACCTGCGGTGCAGGCGATGAGGCTTTCGATCTGGACCGAACCATTGTCTTCCAGGCAAAGGACATGCGAACCGCTTTGGCCTGCTGCAGCAAAAAACAGCAGCAGCACAAGCACGGTGATGATTCGATTGACTCGGTTCACAAGGGTCTCGTGTCCAAAGGGGGGCGGCTAACAGGTTTCCATATGCATGATACAGCGGCACCAAGGGATAGTGACCGTTTGACCAATGAGGCCATTCTCTGGGAGGTTGTCGACTGGACCGTGAGGCTTATCGGCGAGCCGGGGGCCGTATCCGCTGCGGTCGGCATGCTCGCCGTGTGGCCCCTATTGCCGTTTGTCGTCGTGCCGGCCTGCATGGGCTTCTATGCTGATTGAGCGGTTGATGGTTTCGACAGGCGACCGAAGTGGTTCACAGGGCTTGCCTCAGCACCGAAAGGACAGGGACGGATCATGACTTGCTGCGACTCCTCGGAGCAACCGGAGAATGTTGCCTGTCCGACCTGTGGCACAAAGGGGCAGCCAGTCACCGCGGTCACGATCGCCTCACTCCTGTTGGAGGTGTCGAAACATCGGCTTCAAAGCGGCATTGACCAATTATTTTGTCCAGATGCGACCTGTCGGATCGTTTATTTTGCCAGAACTGGCTCAGAAACCTTTACAATTGACGATCTTGCTGTCCCGGTATGGCAAAAGCGGTCAGATGATCCGGATGTTCCTGTCTGCTACTGCTTCGGACACCCCCTGGCGAGCCTTGCCGACGAGATTCAGCGAACGGGCAAGAGTACCGCCCTGACAGACATCGCCGC
>JACMPN010000652.1 GCA_014377495.1 Candidatus Sericytochromatia bacterium | reverse complement strand
TAGGATGACGCCGTCGCAGACGCCGGCCGGTGCCGCCGCCCGCCGGTCGATGGCCCCGTCGACCAACACACGGTCGATGCCGGCTGCCTGCAGGTGGGTCATCACCCGGCGCAGGTCCTGCACCGTGATCGGTCCGGCCACCTCGATCTCGCCATCCTGGCTGGCCTCATAAATGCCGATCGGGCCCATGGGCGAGCGCAGCGGCAGGGCCGTCACCAGGCGCATCGGGGCGCTGCGGCGCATGGCGGCCTCGGCCGTGGCGATGAGCGTGCCGCGCACAACCCAGATGCGGGGCTTTTCCTTGCCTGTCACCGAGTCCTGCACTTCGCCGTCATGGCCCACCGACGTCAGTCCCACCCGCAAACCCGCCAGCGCATACTGGCGCATCAGCCAGTTCAGCGCCGTCGTCTTGCCGGCGTTTTTGGTCGTGCCGATGATCGTCAGGCTGGGCAGGTCACGGACCGCCTGCCACAGGTCAGATAATGCCATAGGATTACTTGCCGACGGCTGTCAGGGCGATGGCGTGTTTGGCCTCCTGGCCGGGCTTGAGCGTCAGTGAAAAGAAGCGGCTGAGAAAGTTCTGCTTGGAGACCGTCAGCTTATAGGCCCCGGCCGGCAGCTCCCGCAACACGAAACCCCCGTCCGGTCCGCTGATCGTCATCACCGTCAGGTCCTTGCCTTCCAGCATGATGCGTACCCCGGAAAGATTGGCCTTGGCGACCGTGGTGATCGTCCCGCGCACCAGGGCCTTCGCTGTGACCGGGGCGTCCGGACCGCTCAAGGTCAGGTTCCGCTGCAGCGACTCGCCCTGGCCCAGGGTCAGGGTCACCTTGTCGACCTGTTTTTTCTTGATGGAATAGGTGATCAGATAGGTGCCGGCCGGGATGTCCGTCAGCGTGTAAGTGCCGTCGTCCTTGGTCAGCGTGACGACGCCCAGGGACTCGATGCCGACGGTGACCCCGCCCACGCCCTTCTGGCCGGTGCTGACGACGCCCTTCAGGGTCGCCGCCAATGGCGTCAGAGAGAGATTGACCTCGGTCGCCCCGGGGACCACCGTGACGTCCTGCACGATGGGTTTCCAGCCAGTGCGGTCGATCGACAGCTTGTAGCTGCCCAGCGGTGCCTTGGCAAACCGGTAGCTGCCGTCCGGCTCGGTCCAGGCCTTGCGGGTGGCGGGCCCGGTGATCTGCAGCGGAATGCGGTCCACACCTTTGCCGCCGCTGCTGACCTTGCCCTGGACGACACCTTCGGCGATCGGCGTGACGGCCGGGGTCGGTGCGGGGCTGGGTCTGACGGGGGCGGGCGTGGCGTGGGCGATCGGTGGCGGTGAGACGACCGGCGGGGTGGGGACGCCGCTCTTCGGTGCCGTCGGCGGCGTGTCCTTGCCGTCGAAGAGGTTGGCGATGTTGCCGCTGCTGGGGATCTTCCAGGTCACGTTGGCCCCGGCCACCCAGGCCCGGGTAGTGATGTCCTGGGTCAGGGAGCCCAGCGAAGCGATCCGCACACCGAGCCACGGCAGGGGATTGGCGGTCAGGCCGAGGTTGAGCAGGGCCTCCTGCGGACCACGCTGGCCGACGTATTCGGCGTCGATGCTGCCGTATTGCATGACGGGAATCTGCAGGCTGGCCATCGGCTGGGCACCGGAGAGGTTGCCGCCGAAGCCGAGGGACAGGCGGGCCAGGGTGACGGGTTTGGCGCCGAAGGCCCACTGCAGGTCATGGCCGACGACCATGTAGAGCTGGTTGTTCAGGCCATAGGGATTGATGGTGTTGCCGCCCAATTGCATCCCGCCGAGCGCCAGCGAAAGGGGGACCGCCGCAGATTGTTTCAACAGCCGGAACTTGAAGTCGGCAGCAAGGGAGGCCGGGGCACCGGGCAGGTTGTAGTTGATGCCCGCCTCGAGACCCTGGAACAGGCCGACGTGGAAGGACCCGTAGGGCAGGTTGGGCCCGCCGATGTATCCCCCGCCCAGCTGCATCTCCTGAAAGCCCAGGACATGGGCGGTCGGGGTGAGGATCAGCCCCGTGCTGCCCCAGACGGAGACGGGCGTGTCCGGTCCACTGGCCAGGGCGGGCGCCGCCAGAGCAAGGGTGGCCATCAGGGCAATCAGGATGTGTACGGGCCGGCGCATGAGGGCTGCATCTCCTTGGTCAATTCGAGCACGCTTCAGCGTAACCGAAAAATGACGCCCCACCGAGCGGTGGGGCGTCATCAAGGCATGTTCAGCCGTAAGGCCGTGACCGTGGCCGTCTCTTAAGTCGGTACGCTGACCGTCTCCTGAGTGGGGATCTCGCCATCGATCAGAGCCCGCAGCTCTGCGTTGTCGAGGGTCTCCTTCTCCATGAGGACACGGGCAATGTGCACGAGCTTGGCCCGATTGGCTTCGAGGATCGATTTGGCCTTTTCATAGGCCTGGTCGATGATCTCCCGCACTTCAGCGTCGATGGCGCTGGCCACCTGTTCCGAGAAGTTGCGGTCCTCGCCCATTTCCCGGCCGAGGAAGACGTGCTCTTGGCGGCGACCGAAGGTCATCGGGCCGAGCTTTTCGCTCATCCCGAACTCCGTGATCATCCGCCGGGCCATGTCTGTCGCCCGTTCGATGTCGTTCTTGGCGCCGGTGGTGATGTTCTCCTTGCCGAAGAACAACTCCTCCGCCGCCCGGCCGCCCATCGTCATTGCCACCTGATCCAGGAGCTGCGCTTTCGAGGTGAGGACCCGGTCCTCGGGTAGGTTGATCGTCAGGCCCAGGGCCATGCCCCGGCTGACCACCGTCACCTTGTGGACGGGGTCGCAGTTCGGCAAGAGCATGCCGACCAGCGTGTGCCCCATCTCGTGGTAGGCGATGATTTCCTTCTCTTTTTCCGTGATGATCCGGCTCTTCTTTTCCGGACCGGCGATGACCCGGTCGATGGCGGCCTCGATGTCGACCCGGGTGATCTCCTTGTGGCTGTGCCGGGCGGCGATCAGGGCCGATTCGTTGGCGAGGTTGGCCAAGTCGGCACCGGTGAACCCGGGGGTCCGCTTGGCCAGCGCCGCCAGCTCGATGTCCGCCGCGACGGGCTTGTCCTTGAAGTGCACCTTGAGAATCTGCTCGCGGCCCGTCATGTCGGGCCGGTCGACGATCACCTGGCGGTCGAAACGGCCTGGACGCAGCAGGGCGGAGTCCAGGATGTCGGGCCGGTTGGTGGCGGCGATGACGATGGTGGAATGCTTCTCTTCGAAGCCGTCCATCTCGACAAGCAGCTGGTTGAGGGTCTGCTCACGCTCGTCGTGACCACCACCGAGGCCGGCGCCGCGCTGGCGGCCGACCGCGTCGATCTCGTCGACAAAGATGATGCAGGGAGAGTGTTTCTTGGCCTGCTCG
>JACMPN010000651.1 GCA_014377495.1 Candidatus Sericytochromatia bacterium | reverse complement strand
GCGGCGCCCCGGATCACGCACCCGTGTGTCTGCGGGATCGATATGGCCGTGCAGCAGGACCTCATTGCGTCGGGGCAGACGCAGGCCGAGCTCGCCACCGACCTGGGTGTGGAGTACCTGCAGTTTCAGACTCTGCCGGACATGGCCCGGGCCATCGGACCTGTGCCGTTGTGCACAGGCTGCTTCACCGGGTGTTACCCCACCGGGGTAAATGCGGCGGAGATTTCCGGTCAAGGACGAGCGAGATCTGCCGTTTCGGGTGAAAATGCCTCAACGAAACACCATGCACCCAAATCGCCGAGAGGAACGTGACAGTATGGCGGCCCCCGCCCAAACCGAGCGCATCGTCATCTTGGACTATGGCAGCCAGTACACCTCCCTGATCGCCCGCCGCATCCGGGAAAAGGGCGTGTTTGCCGTCGTGCTTCCCCATGACACGACTGCCGCCCAGATCGCCGGCCCCGATCTCAAAGGCGTCATCCTCTCCGGCGGCCCGGACAGCGTTACGGAAGCCGGCGCACCGACAGTGGATCCCGCCATCCTGGCGTTACCTGTGCCGATCCTCGGGGTCTGCTATGGCATGCAACTGATGAACATCCTGGGTGGCGGTGCCCTCGTCTCCCAGACGACCCGGGAATACGGCCGGGCCGAAATCACGGTGGAAGCCGATTCCGGCCTGTTTTCCGGGCTCAGTCCGCAGCAGACCGTCTGGATGAGTCACGGGGACCGCCTCGATACCCTGGCCACTGGATTCCGGATCACCGCCCGCACGGGCGACGGCGTCATCGCCGCCATGGAGGATGCCGAGCGGCACCGTTACGCCCTGCAGTTCCATCCCGAAGTCACCCACACCAGGCACGGCAAGGAAATCATCGAGAACTTCCTCTTCACCGTCTGTCAATGCCGGGGTGACTGGTCCGTGGCGAGCTATCTGGATGCAGCCATTGCCGAAGTGCAGGCGGCGGTGGGCGACAAGCCCGTCCTCGTCCTCGTCTCCGGGGGCGTCGATTCCACGGTCACCGCGGCGTTGCTGACCCGGGCCCTGCCACCCGATCAGGTCTACGCCATCCACATCGACTCGGGGCTGATGCGCCAGAACGAAAGCAAGCAGGTCGTCGAATCCCTGCAAACCCTGGGCCTGAAGCACCTGCACTTCGTCGATGCCACCGAGGCCTTCGTGTCCGGTTTAGCCGGTGTGACCGACCCCGAGGAAAAGCGTCGCATCATCGGCGACACGTTTATCCAGGTGCAGGACCGCGAGGTCGCCCGCCTGGGGATCAATGCGGACGATGCTTTCCTGGCCCAGGGCACGTTGTATACCGACCTGATCGAGTCCGGGCTGACCGGCGCCAAGACGGCCAAGATCAAGACCCACCACAATGTCGGCACGCCCCTCGTCCTGGCCAAGCGGGCCGCCGGCAAGATCATCGAGCCCTGCAAGGGCATCTTCAAGGACGAGGTCCGGGAACTGGGGCTGCATCTGGGCCTGCCCCGTGAGCTCGTCATGCGGCACCCGTTCCCCGGACCGGGCCTGGGCATCCGCATCCTCGGCGAAGTGACGGCTGAACGCCTGGAAACCCTGCGGGCTGCTGATGCCATCTACCTCGACGAACTGCGTCTGGCCGACCGCTACGATGCCATCTGGCAGGCGTTTGCGGTGCTGCTGCCCGTCAAGGCCGTCGGCGTACAGGGAGACGGCCGCACCTACGGCAACGTCGTCGCCCTGCGGGCTGTCGACTCCGTGGACGGGATGACGGCGGACTATCACCCGATTCCTTACGAGATCCTGGGTCGGATCGCCGCCCGGATCGCCAACGAGGTCAAGGGCATCAATCGGGTCGTGTTTGACGTGACCTCGAAACCGCCCGCCACCATCGAGTGGGAATGACGAGCCAGAAAGAAAGATACGCCAATGAATGCTTTTGACTCCCTCGGCTCCGCCGGCATCCATGCGATGCCGGAGTGCCTGACCTTCGATGACGTGCTTCTGCTGCCCGGCTATGCGGATTTTCTGCCTGCCGAAGCGGATCTGACCACCCGGGTGGCCCGCAACCTGACGATCAACATCCCCATCGTCTCAGCGGCGATGGACACGGTCACCGAGGCCGATCTGGCCATCGCTCTGGCCCGTCAGGGCGGCATCGGCATCGTGCACCGCAACATGACGATCGAGGCCCAGGCCGACGAGATTGCCAAGGTCAAAGCCGAGCCGTTCGTTGCGACTGACGCATACCCCCGCCCGCCGCTGGATAGCCGCGGCCGGCTTCTGGCGGGTGCCGCCATCGGTGTGAGCCAGGCGATCGAGCGGGCCGCCGCCCTCATCGCTGCCGGTGTGGACGTCCTGGTCATCGATACGGCGCACGGCCACTCGAAGAACGTGGTCGACACGCTGCAGGAACTGAAGGCGACCTGGCCGCAGATGCCCGTCATCGCCGGCAACATCGCCACGCCGGAAGCAGCAAGCGATTTGATCGCAGCAGGTGCCGACGGACTGAAGGTCGGCATCGGCCCTGGATCATTCTGCACAACCAGGGTCGTTTCAGGGGTTGGTGTGCCGCAGATCTCCGCCATCAAGGCAGTGGCCAGCGTCGCCCATGCGGCCGGTGTGCCGATCATCGCCGATGGCGGCATCAAGTATTCCGGTGACCTGCCCAAGGCCCTTGCGGCCGGGGCGGATTGCGTGATGATGGGCAGTCTCTTCGCCCGGACCAAGGAAAGTCCCGGCCAGGAGATTATCTTCAGCGGCCGGCATTACAAGGTCTACCGGGGCATGGGCTCGATCGGCGCCCTGCAGAATGAGACGAACGATCGGTACGCCGGGAAAAACACGGGCGTTGTGCTGGTGCCGGAAGGCATCGAGGGCATGGTGCCGCTGTCCGGGACCCTGGACGACCTGCTCTATCAGCTGATCGGCGGTATCCGCAAAGGTATGGGCTATTGTGGTCTGCGGACGATCCATGCCCTGAAGACGCAGGCACGTTTCATTCGGGTGTCGGCGGCCTCCGTCAGTGAGGGCCATCCCCACGACGTGCTGATCACCAAAGAAGCCCCGAACTATTCGAAGGCGATGGTGTAATCATGGCAGGGCCGACGAGCGGGCTGACCTACAAGGCGGCGGGGGTCGATATCGACGCCGGCAATGCCCTGGTCAAGCGTATCCAGGGGTTCACCAAGGGGATCGGTGGCTTTGCCGGCCTCTTTGATCTCGATGGAGAGCGACTGCTCGTCGGCAGCACGGACGGCGTCGGCACCAAGCTGCAACTCGCCATCGATCTGCAGCGGTATGACACGATTGGCCAGGATCTGGTCGCCATGTGCGTCAACGACCTGATCACCAGCGGGGCCAAGCCGCTCTTTTTCCTGGACTATTACGCGACCGGCAAACTGGACGTCGATCAGGCTGAAGCGGTCGTGCGAGGCATTGCCGGGGCCTGTGAGTTTGCCGGGTGCCGGCTGATGGGCGGCGAGACGGCCGAGATGCCCGGCTTCTATGAAGCCGGCAAGTTTGATCTGGCCGGCTTTTCCGTGGGGATGGTCCTCAAGGACCGCCTCATCGACGGCAAATCGATCGCTGCCGGTGACGTAGGGGTGGGGCTGCCCAGCAGTGGCCCCCATGCGAACGGTTACAGCCTGATCCGGGCCATTCTGGCCGAGCGCACGCTGAGCCTGGATCAAATCGTAGACGGACGCCCGCTTGGCGAAGCCCTGTTGGCTCCGACAACGATCTACGTGCCGCAAGTACTGGGTGTGTTGGACCAAGTGCCGATCAAGGGCATGTCCCACATCACGGGTGGCGGCTTTGAAAACATCGACCGGGTCCTGCCCGCAGGTCGGTCCGTGCGCATTCGGGAAGGTTCCTGGCAGGTGCCGCCGATTTTCCGCTTTTTGCAGGAGCAGGGCGGGATTGCCGAGTCCGAAATGCTGCGCACCTTCAATTGCGGGGTCGGCATGGCGATGATCGTCGTTCCCGACCACGTGGATCCGCTGTTGCAGGCGATGCCGGGCAGCTTTGTGTTTGGCGATATCGCCTAGAGGAGATGGTTGTGCATTGTGTCGAGGTCGTTCGTCAGGTATCTCAGGGGGATGCAGCGGATTAGCGGTTAGCAGACCGGATCCGGAACGAACTCGGACTCCCAGCAACCGCAGTCCTGACGAGCCACGTCTACTATGTGCAAGCGGGCGCCCTGGCTGATTCCGATGCCAACGCCGTAGGCGGGCTGCTCAGTGATCCAGTGGCCGAACGGGTCTTTGTGGATCGCCCGCCGGGGGTGGCCTGCGACTGGTGCGTGGAAGTCGCTTACAAGCCCGGGGTGACGGACAATGCCGGCCAAACCGCCTCTTTGACGCTGGATCGGGCAGCGGATGCCGGTTTCCTGCCCACGATTGGCCCTTTTGCCGTGCGCACGGCCCGGCGTTATTACATTTCCGGACCGTTGAGGGAGACCGATATCCAGCGTGTGGCCGATCAGCTGCTCGCCAATGCGTTGGTCCAACAATTGACGATCACGGCTGGCTCAGCGAGCCTTCCGGCTCCCGGCGACACTCCGCTGCCGGCAGAAAGCCCAGTCGTAACGCCTTGGGTGGAAGTGCCGTTACCGGATGACGATGCGGCGTTGCTCGCCCTTAGCCGCACCGGCGTGCTGGCCTTGAACCTGGCAGAGATGCGGGTCATCCGGGACCATTTCGCCCAGACGGACCGCCAGGACGCTCGCCGCACGATCGGGCTGCCGGCCTGGCCGACGGACGTGGAATTGGAAGCGTTGGCCCAGACCTGGTCAGAGCACTGCAAGCACAAGATCTTCAACGCCAAGATCCATTACCGTGAAGGTGCCGAAGAAACCGTCATCGACGGGCTCTTTCCTACGTACATCAAAGGCTCGACCCGGGCAATTGCCGCCGAACGTGACTGGCTCGTCTCCGTGTTCGACGACAACGCCGGTGTGATTCGCTGGTCTGACGATTATCATGCCGTTTTCAAGGTGGAGACCCACAACGCCCCATCGGCATTGGATCCATACGGCGGGGCCCTGACCGGAATCGTCGGGGTGAATAGGGACCCTGCGGCGACCGGTCTTGGCGCCAAGCTCGTCTTTAATACCGACGTATTCTGCTTGGCCCGGCCGTCCTGGTCCGCCCCCCTGCCGC